>JAITGD010000152.1 GCA_031280885.1 Prevotellaceae bacterium
AATCTTTCGTGTACATAAAAGACTCATCTCTGCTACACGAAGCTAAGAAAGCAAGGCAAAACGCTCCGAAGCAGACTAATAGATAAAATGTTCTTTTTCATAACCTTTTAATTTGATAATTTAATGGCGCAAAGTTATAAAATATATCAACATGACACAGACGTCCGAAATGCTGTGTATTGATAATTTTATAATTTTGCCCCGTTAATTTATCAAACATGATGAAAAAAACGGTTAAGGCACTCATTTATTTTATCGTGGTACTTATCATAGTTCTATCGCCCTTGCTATATCATTCTATCGGGGGCATTTTTGCAAACGAAACGATTTCGTGCCTTGCACTTGCTGGATGTTCGGCGCTTGTGTTCGCATTTTTCATAAAACCGGTCGGAGACTCAATAATCGCCATCAATGCCACAGACCTCGCCGTCGCTATATTTTTCTTTTATGGCTTATTAAATATCTGGATCATAAAGCATTTTGAGGTTAATATTTTTACGATATACAAGGGAGCAGCCCTTGCCGCTTGTTACTTTGTTTTACGTCTGACGTCCCGCAAATGGATTATCGTGTATGCCATCGTACTATCAGGCCTGGTACAATCTTGCGTAGTTGCTTTACAAGAAACAGGCTATATATCAGGCAATAATACCATATTTATTCATACCGGATCTTTTGGAAATCCGGGGCCTTTGGGCGGATACCTCGCAGTATGTTTGGTAGTTACGATAGCCTTGCTGTATCATGTTGTAAAAAATAAGACGAAAAAGGTGTGGCTTCTCCTGTCCGCCGCACTCGCAGCGCAATGTTATGCCTTGTATCTGTCGGATTCGAGAGCGGGAATAATGAGTTTCATCGCTGGTTTTGTGGTAGTATTTTCGCCAAAAATCCAGACCTATTTGAAAAGCCGCAAAACAATAGCGATTCTTGTCGCTTCGACAGTGATAATCACCTTATTTGCTGCACTATATTCTTATAGACCTGACTCGGCTAAGGGACGTTTGCTGATATGGCGGGTTTCGTTAGACATGATTGCCGACGCGCCGATATTCGGACAAGGAACCGACTCATTTGTCGAAAAATACATGCTTTATCAAGCAAACTATTTCGCTAAATATCCCGAATCGTCTTTCGCATCGGTAGCCGACAATGCAATTACTCCCTTCAATGAATTTGTAAATGTTTTAGTTTGGGGAGGTTTCATCGCTTTTTTGTTTTTGTGTGCGATGCTCTATTTCGCCTTTGCCGCTCGCAGAAAAGACGAAACAAATTCGATTTTCAAGGCCGGCCTGCTTGCGGCAGTCGTTTTTTCTTTCTTCTCATATCCTTCGGAAATCTTTCCTTTACTCTTGCTTTATACCGTTTTACTGGGCGCCATTGAAGGAAATCCGGTGTTTTGCTTTAATCTTCGCCCTCGCTATTCGCTTACCTTCGCTCTGTCTTCGCTCTGTCTTCGCTCTGCCTTCGCTCTGCTTTCGCTTTGCCTCGTCGTGTTGGCTACAAAAGATATTTTTTATCTCGGACGCCTCTCGTCCGAAACCCTCGAATCGATCCGAAATCCCGACGACAAGCAAAAACTTGAAAACATGAACGTTTATCATAACCGCATGAAACAAAACTTCGCTTTCAAAACTTCGCGGCCGGTTTGGGCGAAACTATTGTCCGACGAAAATATGCTCAACGAGGCCGAATACTCCGATAAAGATTCCCCTCTATCGCTTCTGGCAAACTCCGCTTCGCTTGAATGTTTTATCCCCTCCTGCGAAAGCTATTGTTTGATGGGAAAGTATCATTTCGAGATCGGTAACTATCACGAAGCCAAGCGATTTTTTGGCACAGCAGCGAACATGATACCCACCCGTCTGATACCACATTATCGTCTTTGGGAACTCTACACGAAAACCGATGAGATTCCGGCGGCGATCGAAACAGCGCAAAAAATCGTAAACATGTCCGTCAAAACTAACAATGTATATGCCATCAGAATAAAAGGACGAATGAAGAAATATCTCAAGGCGATTAAAAATTATGAATTATGAATTGAGAGTTGCCCCGTCGGTTCAAAAAAGTTTGAGGTGCTATTGATTTTGCATTTTGATTCCAAATTGTTCGGATGAGCTTGTCTCGGAATGTTTTTAACCACAAAGCTCACAAAGAAAGCACAAGGCACACAAAGTTGCAACTATGATTGTCAATACGGTTCAAAAAAAGTTTGAGGCGTTATTTTTTGAGGCAAGTCGTCCCTGCGGGACGGCGATTATAAGGCAGAAAGCAGAGTTTCTTTGTGAGCTTTGTGGGAGGTTGAAAGACACGAGAAAGCAGAAAGCAGCATAAAACATGCTTTCTGCCTTCTGCAATCCTGAATCCTTAAGAAATTGAAAGAATAATATCTTTTGCGGTTTCTTTGATTTTTGTTTCGACGTCGGCGTTTATTTCTCCGGCGGCAAGGACGTCGAGTACTTCTTTTCGATATTTTGTTTCCAGAATTTCGTGGAACATACGCTCGAAATCTCTCACCTTTTCCGGTTCGATTTCCGAGAGTAAACCGTTGATACCGCAATAAATTATGGCTATTTGCTTTTCGACGGGGACGGGATGATATTGCAACTGTTTCAGGATTTCCACGTTGCGCAGCCCCTTGTTCAGAATCATACGTGTCGAAGCGTCGATATCGGAGCCGAATTTCGAAAAGGCTTCTATTTCGCGAAATTGCGCCTGGTCGAGTTTCAAAGTTCCGGCCACTTTTTTCATCGATTTAATCTGTGCGTTTCCTCCCACGCGCGACACCGATATTCCCACGTTGATAGCCGGTCGATTACCCGCGTTGAACAGGTTGGCGTCGAGAAAGATCTGTCCGTCGGTGATAGAAATAACATTAGTCGGGATATATGCCGACACGTCTCCCGCCTGCGTTTCGATGATTGGCAAAGCCGTCAGCGAGCCTCCGCCTTTGACCAAAGGCTTCAGCGGTTCGGGCAGGTCGTTCATATTTTTCGCAACCTCGTCGGAGGCAATAATTTTCGCCGCCCGTTCCAACAAACGCGAGTGGAGATAGAAGATGTCGCCCGGATAGGCTTCGCGCCCCGGCGGACGGCGCAGCAGCAGCGACACTTCGCGATAGGCCACCGCTTGTTTCGACAAGTCGTCGTATATAATCAAGGCGTGTCGGCCTGTATCTCTGAAATATTCGCCGATAGTCGCTCCGGCGTATGCCGAATAATATTGCAGAGCGGCGGTGTCGGAGGCGGTCGAAGCCACGACTACCGTGTATTTCATCGCGCCGTTTTGTTCCAGAGTTTTCACGATATTGGCCACCGTCGAACCTTTCTGACCTATAGCTACATATATACAATAGACGGGATTGCCCGACTCGAATCCCGACCGTTGATTGATAATGGTATCGACGGCAATGGCGGTTTTTCCCGTTTGACGGTCGCCGATAATGAGTTCGCGCTGTCCTCGTCCGATAGGAATCATAGCGTCGATGGCCTTGATTCCCGTTTGCAGAGGTTGCGACACCGGCTGCCGGAAGATTACCCCCGGAGCCTTGCGTTCCAGCGGAAGTTCTATCAGTTCGCCTGCAATTTCGCCTTTTCCGTCGATGGGTTTGCCCAGCGCGTTTACTACTCGTCCCAACAGACCTTCGCCCACGTGTATGGCTGCTATTTCGCAGGTTCGTTTCACGCTCATGCCCTCCTTCACGCCTTCCGACGAGCCGAGCAGCACTGCGCCGACGTTGTCTTCTTCCAGATTCAGCACTATGCCCATAGTTCCGTCGTCGAACATCACAAGTTCGTTGGATTGAACTCTGTTAAGTCCATAGATACGAGCCACGCCGTCGCCGACGTTCAACACCGTACCCGTCTCGTCGAACTCAAGCTCGCGGTCGAGTCCTTCAAGTTGCATTTTTAGAACATCCGAGACTTCACTCGCCTTTATTACTTTCATACTTTATGAATTATGAATTATGAATTATGAATTATGAATTATGAATTATGAATTATGAATTATGAATTATGAATTATGAATTATGAATTTCGGCGCAGGCTGGTTTGTCCATCATTTAATTACAAATCTCATAATCTGATAGTTTGTCGGATGTTATAGCACATAGACGACCGATAAACCAGCCTGCGTAGCAATTCATAATTCATAATTCATAATTCATAATTCATAATTCATAATTCATGATTAAACTCCAATAACCATCGGCATTAGCAGCATCAGCAGATCTTCGTCGGGATTTTCGTTTTCGAATGGCAGCAAGAGACCTGCGCGGCTCGAATCGGCAAGTTCGAGACTGACGTTGGACGAGGGTAGATTGTTCAGTATCTCGGCCAAAAACGAAGATTTGAAGCCTATTTCGATGTCTTCGCCGTCGTATCGGCAATTCACCCGCTCGTTGGCCGAGACCGAAAAGTCGAGGTCTTGTGCGGAAATGTTGATTTCGTTACCGCTGATTTTCAGTTTTATCAGATTGCTTGCCTGATTCGAAAATACGGATACGCGGCGCACGGCGGTCAGAATTTCCACTCTATCGACTATTATTTTGTTCGGATTGTTCGTGGGAATGACGCTGTTGTACGCCGGAAACAATCCTTCGATCAATCGACACGACATCTTGAAACGCGACAGAGTGAAGGTAGCTTTCTTGTCGTCAAATTCGATGGCTACGGGATTGTTTTCCTTGAGAAGCAGACTTTTCAGCAAGCCGGCGGGTTTCTTCGGCAAGATGAACGAGCAGGGTTCGGCAGCCGTCATGTTTGCCAGGCGGTATCGCACGAGTTTGTGAGCGTCGGAAGCCACGAAAGTCAGTCCGTCGTCTTTTCTGTCGAAATACACGCCGTTCATTGTTGGACGGAGTTCATCGTCGCCCGTTGCGAAGATTGTTTTCGAGATACCTTCGAGTAACATCGAAGCGTCAATGTCGAAAGCGTGTACTTTGTCCGGATCGACGGTAGGGGTCTGCGGATATTCGTCGGCCGCAACGCAAGGCACGTTGAACTTTCCTGTCGCCCAGCTGATTTCCGCCACCAACGACGAAGGGTCGATTATGATAATCAACGGTTGTTCAGGAAATTCCTTCAAGGTGTCGAGAAGCAATTTCGATGGCACGGCAACGTCTCCGTCGCGTTCGACATTCTCCACGCTCATGCTCGATACCAGCGTGGTTTCCAAATCCGAAGCGGTTATCTTCAGAACATTGTCGTGCAGATTGAATAAAAAGTTATCCAACACAGGCAGTGTGGTCTTGTTACCCATTACCCTGCTCACAGACTGCAAACAGGCGTATAATTCAGTGCTTGAAACTACGAATTTCATATTGTAAAAACTTTATTTGGTTATACCTATTTTTAACATTTTACAGGCGCAAATGTACATATATTAATTCAAAGAATAAAAATGAACTGTTATATTGCCGGATTTTTAGATGTTTAGCCCACAAAAAATCTGCTTTTTTATCTCCCAGTAGAGTAGCGCGGGAAGATTACTGTTAGTCTTCCCCACCCCCTCATCAAACCGTACGTGCAGTTTTCCCGCATACGGCTTTCGTGTATAAACTCGTCGGAAACATTCAGAAGCGAGCCGAAGGTTCGTATTTTAATACGTCTATCATTTGGTATTTGTTTACCAGTATGTCGTATGCCTGTTGTCTGTACAGGCTGCTTTTCCTTTGGCTCTTGCGGCGATAGTATCTCGTCACTTCCCAGTTCAGATACTCCCGCAGGTCGCGGCGGGCTACGCGGGTGTAGCTACAGCCTTTCAGGTCAAAATAGTTGAGCCATCCCCTCAGAATGAGGCTCAGGTC
>JAITGD010000167.1 GCA_031280885.1 Prevotellaceae bacterium
ATTCCGTCCCTAACGGGACGGTGCTTGTTATCTAAGGGAATCTTGGGAAATAAGGGTTTTGTCATCGATAAAAGGGAAGAAGATATTTTTACCCCAAGTCATATTTTTTACACCCCACCATACGGGCATTTTTTGGAATTATGAATCCAGCCTGCGAGCCAATTCATAATTCATAATTCATAATTCATAATTCCGAACAATTCATAATTCATATTCGGCGTATGAGGAGGCGGTTTCGTGCAGGCGGAGGCTATGAAGTTTTACTCCTTGCGGGAGTTTATCTTTCAGATTTTCGGCGAATATCAGCAGCAGATTTTCGCAGGTAGGTTGTACGGAGGTGTACACTATACGTCCGTAGTTCGCGTGCAGTTCGGCAGATAGGGGGGCGTTTTCGCGCAGAATCAAAGCATGGTCGAATCGGCTCAGGATATGTTTTTCGACTGTGTGTTTCAGGTCGCCAAAGTCCATTACCATACCGAGTTTAGGGCTGTTTTCGTCGGTGCATGGGAAGCCCGATACGGTAACATACAGAATATACGAATGACCGTGTATATGTCGGCAAAGCCCGTCGTAGCCTTCCAGAGCATGAGCAGCTTCGAAGGTAAAGCGTTTCGTTAATCTAATTTTATTCATACAAATCGCAAGTTTTGGCGCGAAAGTAAAAAATATTTTAAAATTCACCTTTTTTGGTGTATTTTGTCTGAATTGGAGCATATACTTTTGCGTTGTAAAAAATCAGTTAAAATCTGTCTCGCAAGGGGCAAAAAACGTAAATAATTAATTAATTAACAACATCTAAAATGAAAAGAACAGTAATTATTTTAGTCCTTTTGACGAGCTTCGCAAGTTTTGCGCAGGCTCAATTTTCGCAGTTTCATGTAGGCGGCGCCTTCCCTACAAGCAAGTTTGGCGATGGAGACGCCGGAAGCGACCGTCTTCCGGGCAGCGACAAAGGCTTTGCAAAGACAGGTTTCACTGTCGGATTCAAATACTACGGTCCACTTCAGGTCGAAAACCTTTCGTGGGTCTTTGCTCTGCAAGGCTTTTACAACGGTCTCAATTCCGACGTTAAAGATTACATTGAAGAAAGCAACTTTGAGGATATTACCCTTTCGAAGTATCTGAACTTCCCTGCAACTGTCGGAGCGAACTATGCCTTTCCGGTAACAGAAACAGTAAAAATATATGGAGAGGCTGGTATAGGCGCAAACTTTTCGATGCCGACTAAAACAAGCCGCAAAAATCATTCGACTTATGCAGACGATGAATACAAGATAACGCCAATGTTCGCTTTCGCATACGGTCTGGAGGCTGGTCTGTTTATCAATGGTAAATATTCACTTGGAGTGAGATACAACAATCTCGGAAGTTACAAATACAAGTATGAATACCATGCCGAGGGATACGAGGTCGATAAACGTAAATATTCTCGCGCTTTGCCTATTACCATTGTTTCTCTTTGCGTTGGAGTTTTAATATCGCCAACAAAAGAGAAAAAACAGTAATCATTTAAATAATATTTAAATAATATCAACAATATGAAAAGATTAGTACTTATCTTAGGATTTATGACGAGTTTCGCAAGTTTTGCGCAGGCTCAAGATCAGGAGTTCCGGAAATTGTTTCTGGGACTGGGACTTGGTGCAAATATGGTCGGAGATGAAACGTTTCCGTATTTTCAGCTGAATTTCGGGTATCGTCTTTCGCCGAAAAGCCAGCTCGCGCTGGAATTTGGCATGGGAAGTGTTACCGCAAAGCAGATTGGCTCCTTCACTTACGGCGGTGGAGGCCATACCTACACCGACGGCAAAATTAACTACACCTACAATCTGTTTGCTCCCAGCCTGTCGTGGAGTTATTTTCTGGGCGACGTGTCGAAGAGTGTTTTGTGGCGTGTGGGGCCGAGCATAGGAGTGCTGCAGGTAACAGGAACGGACTCATATACGCCAACGTCGAAAGACGGAGCCGAAATAACCGGTATTCCCGACCCGCAATCGATCAGCAAAACCGCCGGAGTTTTCGGAGCGCATGTCGGAATGACCTGGAATTTTGCACGGCGATGGTTCTTAGACCTTGAGTATCGACTGTCGGCAAATACCGGAAATCTGAAATTTGAAGAACGCACTGTGAGCATAGGAACCCAAAATGCACCTATCGACGCCAAAGAATTCGGCGCGATTTGCAACAAAATAACTATTGGCGTGGGATGGCGTTTCGGTAAACCATAAAATGAAATCGAAATTATCAATCAAAAATTTATAACAAATTATTAATCGCCGCAAGGCACAAAATTTTTATAACAATGAGTAAAAAAACTATTCAAATGATGGCGGCAATAAGCCTGATGCTCTTTGCCGCAATGTTTTCGTCGTGCAAAAAAGACGACAAAAAACAGGAAGACGCCCGAAACACCTTCACGTGCGACGGCGAAACGTACTCCGTAAACACTGCCGCACAATTGTTTATGGGAGAAACTCCGTTTAACACTAATGGAGTTTCGCTTTTGCTTGCCGACGACAACGGTATTGGGATTTTGCTGGTACTTTTTGTGCCGACTAACAAAGATCGCCTTGTTGCGCATGACTATGTACAAAACAACAATGGAGCAGCTTATACCATCGGTAATGCGGCCATCGTTGAGATTGATGAAGACGGCAACTCCGACCTTTTGTACGAGGTGGAGGACGTTACAGCCAAGGTCTCACTTACGGGAGGAACATACACAATAAACATTACCGGCTCGGTGGACGACTTGCCTCTTACGGGTAATTATACCGGAGAATTATCCTGGATTGACGGAAGCGACGAAGAATGGCCGTGGCTGGCACAAAACCGTAGCCAAAACAGCGATTTAAAATTGCAGTTCGGACAATTCAATTTCAAAACTGTCAGCGTTAAGTAAAGAACGTCAAAAAAAACGGGCAAACGATGAAATGGTTTTCGATAACAATGTATAACTATTGTATAACAACCGTATAACAATGTATAACAACTGTATAACGACATTCATCAGCATAGTTTTTCTATTAGGATGTTTTGCTTCGAAATCTCAGGACAGCCTGCAAAACCAGGTTGGAACAGTTTCTGATTCGTCCCTCGCTGAGTTACCGTCCAACTTTGCAAATCTCATTCCGAAGAAAAAGATTGCGATAGCAAAGATGGACGGAGAGCGCATTTCTCTCGAACAGCTTAAATCCATGAGTGTTCCTCTTGGTACGCACACTTTCGGACTTATATTTACACATGGATATATTGAATCGCGCGGCGGCGGCGGATTTTCGTCTCCTCCCGTCGCTCGTTCCGGCGGATTCAGCATGTCGATAGGCATTGCTGCTCCAACTGTCAAAACTCCAATAACATCCAAGCACGAAGTAAGTGGAAATTTCGAGGCAGGAAAATACTATACCTTCGAGTATGAAGTAAAACCCGTAAAAGGCTTGTTGAAAAAAGACAGCGTATTTATTTCCATAGTCGAAGTAAGCGACGCCGATACAATTGCTGCCTTTGAGCAAACACGTCAGCGAGTTGCAGAGCTGTTGCAAGATTATAAATTCGGCGCCTCGGGCTCGGCATATTCAAGAGGACAAACGAAAATAAACGAGGCAATATGGTCGGGAAAATCCAAAAATCCGGCCGATCCGAGCGAGCTGGCTCCCGGAATTTCGTGGCGACTTGTCGGCGACACACTCGTGATAAGCGGCAAGGGCGAAATGCCCGACAAAAGGCCTTGGTACTCGCTACGAGCGTCGATTGCTGCGGTGCGGATAGAAGAGGGAATAACTAAAATCGTAGCGTTTGCTTTTACAAACTACAAAGCATTGGTTTCGGTATCGATAGCTGCGAGTGTTGAAGAAATCGGAGCTTCCGCTTTCAACACCTGCAAAAATCTTACTTCGGTCGAAATCTTTGCAACGAAACCTCCTAAAATGTCCGGCAACTCATTCAACAAACTAAAAGCCACGCTGACAGTGCCTGTTGAAACAAAATCGGCATACAAGGCCGACAAACATTGGTCGAAATTTACCACAATCGTAGAACGCGAACAGTAAAATCAGTAAATCAAAACGAATAACCATCGATAAGCCTGCTTGTAGCAGGCTTATTTCTTTTAATCTTGCCCCGAAATGTCGCAAATCTTTACTACTTTTGCGACAAAAATAAGGAATAATTGTTATGATATGAAAACAGACACACTTATCCGGAATGAAGGAATGGAAGCCCTGTATCGTAAATTAGGTTTGGTTGATGCGGAACGGTTTATTATGTTGATACAGAAAGAGAGGTTTGATTACACGAAATGGCAAAAGTATTTATTTGAAGATACTCCCGTTGAAGAATTGAGCAAAAAAGCAATGGAGTTTCGAGCAAATAATGTATGATACATAAACAAAACACCAGCGATGATTTAACCTGGCGTAAACTCGGATTGTGAAAACACAACTAATCAAAGTATTAAATGGCGATTATCGTTGCCGCGATAATAACATCAGTAATTCTGCGTATGGAACATCAATATAAAAATATAAATTCTTCCGGCCGGCGTATGCTACGCCGGCTGTTGATTTTACAAAACTGCTGTCAGCGTACGCTGCGACGACCGGAAATTAGAAAAATCTCCGACCGGCGTACGCTACGCCGATGGCTCTTTCTGATATTTCCGACTGCTGTACGCTACGCCGAAGGAATTTTTGGGAATTTCCGACCGGCGTACGTTACGCCGAAGGGATTTTTGGGAATTTCCGACCGGTGTACGTTACGCCGGATAGTCCTAAGATGAATTTCCGACCGGCGTACGCTACGCCAGACGCTCACAAGAGAAGTTTCCGATTGGTGTACGCTACGCCAGGCAGAGACAAGAGGAGTTTCCGACCGGCGTAGTGTACGCCAGACGTCGGTTTTTTATGAAAACATAGGTCGCTGGCGTATCTGTTTCCAGACCTGCAGTTGCTGCGGTCGAAGTGTGAGACGATGATGGGTGAAATAAATTTTGAATCATTAGAAATAAATTTTCTACCTTTGTAAATAATTATTTGATGAATAGAATGAATGAAGTTAGAAGGATTTGTATCGGTATTCCGCGTGTGTTGAATATGTTCGATAATTATCTGTTCTGGAAAACGCTGTTTGTAAACTGCGGTTTTGAGACTGTCTTGTCGCCGGAATCAACCGTAGAACTTTTTCAGAAAGGAGCTGGAAGTATAATGTCTGAAAATATTTGCTTTCCGGCCAAACTTGTTCACGGTCATATCGTCGTACTGCTCGAAAAGGGCGTCGATCGTTTGTTTTACCCGTTGGTTCCTAAGGCTGAGCAAGAATTTACTCATGCTTCCAATTCGTACAATTGTCCGGTGGTAAGCGGCTATCCCGACGTTATTCGTAGCGCAATCGACCCGGAGGGACGGTTCGGGACGCCGTTCGATACGCCGGTCATTGGGTTCAACAATCGTAGTACGCTCAAGAGTGGCTGCCGCAAGTACTTCAAAAGTCTTGGAGTGAGGGTTGCGACTTTCGACAGGGCCTTCGACGAGGCTTGCAGGGTCAGCGAAAATGCGAAAACGGACGATATTATGTTGCAACGGCAGATTCTGGATGAAGCTATCAGAAAAGGAAGTTTGATTTTTATTGTCGCTGGACGTCCTTATCATTCCGATCCTTTGATTCATCAGAAAACAGGCCAAATTCTGTCGGATCTTGGTGTTGATGTGCTTAGCGACGATGTTTTTCGTGCTTGTAGTGATGAGGGTGGCTATGGAAAATTAAACTTTGTGTCGCAATGGTCGTATCCTAACCGTGTTGTTCAGGCCGCCTTGCAGGTGGCGAAGCTTCCTCGATGCGTCCAAATGATTCAGCTTAATTCCTTCGGATGCGGGCCGGATTCTTTTCTCTCCGACGAGGCGTCGTCTATATTAAAGTGTGCCGGAAAGAATCTCACTGTGGTGCGGATTGATGAGATTGCGAGTCCCGGCTCTGTTCGCTTGCGGCTTCGCTCGCTGGTTGAGTCTTTTAAATCGCTTTCTGAAGGGAATCAAGATAAAACTCGTCCTTATGAAGGATACGGCGTGAGTTTCGAGAAGAAGGATCGCACGAAACTCATTCTCATTCCTTGGTTTGCCGATTTCCTGTCGCCTTTCATCCCCGGCATCGGTAAGCGAGCTGGTTATCGTTTCGAGAATCTCCCTCAATCCGATTCGCTATCAGCAGAAATTGGGCTTAAATATGGACACAACGAGGTGTGCTATCCTTCGACGCTGGTTTTAGGCGACCTCATAAAGGCTTTGCAGTCGGGGAGGTACGATGTCGATGATGTGGCTGTTGCAATCACTCAGACGGGTGGGCAATGCCGCGCAACGAATTATATATCGCAAATTAAGATGGGCTTGATGCGTGCCGGTTTTGGCCGCGTTCCGGTGATTGCGGTGGCGTCGGGTAAGACTTTTCAGAGCGAGCAGAGTGGTTTCCGAGTGCCGCAGAAGCGTCTGGCTAATATCACGATTTATGCCGTGTTGTATGGCGATGCGCTGTATCGAATGTATAATGTTTTGGCTGTGCGGGAGGTGGAGAAAGGGGCTGCAAAGCGTTTGTTCGACAAGTTTATGGAGCTGGGACGTGAAGCTATCGAGATGAACCGTCCGAAGGATTTGCTTTCACTGCTAAAACAGGCTGTGGATGGCTTTAACGAGCTTGCGGTGCGCGATGGCGATTTTGTGAAGGTGAGATTGGTTGGCGAGATTTTCGTTAAGTATAACGATCATGCTCAGGCGCATATAGCATCGTGGCTTCGCGAGCGAGGAATGGAGGTGGTGATTCCTCCGCTGATCGATTTTATTATGCAGTACTTTGTGAATGTGCGTGTGAATGACGAATATGGTATCGAGAAGATGCCGACAGCCGAGCGTCTGATGCAAGGCATATATTGGACGTACTTGAATTCACGGATTCTGCGCGTCGAGCAGGTTATGAAGGGCTTTAGATATTTTGTAGAGAATGAGTCTATTTTTGCGAAAGCGCGTCATGCAAGGGAAGTTCTGCATCTGTCGAATCAGTTTGGCGAGGGATGGTTGATTGCTGCCGAGATTGCTGGTTTTTCGCGGCATGGAGTAAATAAAGTAGTGTGCCTCCAGCCTTTTGGCTGCATAGCGAATCATGTGGTAGCCAAAGGAATCGAAAAGCGCCTGAAGCAACTTTATCCGACGGTCGATTTGTTGTATCTTGATATAGATTCGGGGGTTGCAGAGGTTAATCTGCAGAATCGTCTTAGCCTTATGCTTGATTAGCCGGCAGGAGTAATTATTCAAATTGTGTTTTAAATAAACGCGCTATTATCAAAATTGTATTTTAAATAATTGCTACCTTTGCACTCGTAATCGAAGATAAAAATGTTTTTATGAATTCAACATTATTACGTTTAAACCCACATTGGAGCGGCAAAAAATATCATTCGCTACAATGTCGGTCGGCTGTCGAGAACTTGAAACGGAAAAAAGATTTACCGCATATTCAGGTTCTTACAGGCATCCGGCGCAGCGGTAAGTCAAGCATTTTTCGTTTGATGATTAACGATTTGATAGACGGCGGCGCAGATCCAAAATCAATATTGATCTTAAATCTTGACGAACCGATTTTTACTTTCGTATGGGAAAATGTAGCAGAACTTTATAAAATAGTTGAGGCCGCCGAGCAAATCACGGGCATTTCTATAAAATATCTGTTTCTCGACGAAGTACAGCAACTTAGTGGCTGGGAACTGTTTGTTAAAGGAGCGTATGATACGCAGCGTTTTGCCAAGATCTATCTTACAGGATCTAACTCTGATTTATTACAAAATAAATTTGCCACCCTGCTTTCAGGTCGTTATTTTTCTAACATAATTCGTCCTCTGTCCTTAAAAGAGATTTTCACTATAAATGGATTAACAGATAGATATGCGGCGCTTTCACAGCGCTTAAAAATGTTGTCTTTGACAGAGAAATATCTGCAATGGGGTAGTTTTCCAGAAATTGCACTCAATGAAATTGAAAACAGCGTAAAAACAGAGCTTTTGAGCAGCTACTACGAATCCATTGTGCTGAAAGATTGTATTGTGTATAACAATGTACGCGACAACGCACTGTTTTATAAACTTCTGCACTTTGTGTTATCGAATGTAGCCGCACAATTTCGCTACAACACCTTGGCAAAAGCCGTGAAAAGCAATGAAGTAACTGTGCGTAATTATTTGAATTATGCTGCTCGTAGTTACATAATTACGGACGTTGCAAATTTTTCGTTTTCATTGAAAGAAGACAACCGTCCGCAGCATAAAATTTACAGCATTGATAACGGACTGACGAGTGCCGTTGGATTTCAATTCATGAATCGCGAAGGAATGTTGTTGGAAAACGCCGTTTATAACGAGTTGGTAAATAGTGGATACGTGGACATTGCGTTTGTGCGGTCAAAGGAAGAATGTGATTTTGTTGCCCGCAAAGACGGCGCATATCACGCATTTCAGGTTTGCCACACGCTAACTCCGCTCAATCGAGATAGAGAATTTGCAGGTTTTAATGTTTTAAATGGAATCTTGAAGGTCGAAAGTAAAACATTAATCACCTACGACGCAGGCGAGACGATCAACGATATTTGTGTGATTCCATTCTGGGATTTTTTTGGGATTTAGAATTATTTTTGTACTAAAAAATTGATTGATGTTTCTAAAAGAGGCTAAAATACTTAAATCGCACGGTACGCAATATATACGCGATTTGGACGGGGTGGTTTTGCACGAATTATTTCGCGGACGCCCCGAAATTTCTGCTGATATTACCGAAGCGGAACTCGCTCGGCTTGTGTCGATATGTCCGTGTGAGGCAATCGATTCCGTCGATGCTTCGATAGACCTTGGGAAGTGCGTTTTCTGTAAGGAATGTGAGTTTGCTTTGCCCGGGAAGATTCGTTTCACGAACGATTATCGCATGGCAAGCAATCGGCGTGATCGACTTGTGGTTAAACCCGGATGTAACAGCGCGATATGCGTTGAACAGCAGTTTGTTCGTGCAGAAATAAAGAGTTTCTTCGGACGCGCCCTGAAGTTAAGACAGGTTTCGGCTGCTGGCGATAATTCCTGCGAGATGGAACTTAATGCAGCAGGCAATGTAAACTTCGACATGGGGCGGTATGGGATTGAGTTTCTGGCTTCTCCACGCCACTGCGACGGGATAGTTATCACCGGTCCGATTTCCGAAAACATGTCCAAAGCCTTGCAGATATGTTACGAAGCGACTGCGCATCCGAAGGTAGTAATACTCGTTGGAAACGATGCAATATCAGGCGGATTATTCGCATCGAGCAAGGCTCTCGACCGCGATTTTTTAACGCAGTACGGCGTCGATTTGTTTGTCCCCGGAAATCCTGTGCATCCGCTCACTTTCATTCACGGCGTTCTTGATATGATAAAAACGAATAAGGAATTAAAATCCAAAAAGTTATGATTACACCACACAACAATTTGCAGTATTTGCCTGTTGTAGAAAGTTTCTACAGCATTCAGGGAGAGGGCTGTCATGCGGGTAAGCCTGCTTGTTTCATTCGTTTAGGCGGATGCGATGTTTGTTGCAATTTTTGCGACAGCCATTCAACTTGGAATGCGCGGCGGTTTCCGTTTGTGAGTATCGACGAAATAGTGCGTCGCGTGGCCGAAACTCCGGCTAATACAGTTATTATCACCGGAGGCGAGCCGGGTATGCACGATCTTTCGCGCCTTTGCTCAATGTTGAAGGAAAGGGAATTGTCGCTTTTTATCGAAACCGCAGGAAATCACCAGCTGACAGGCGAGTGGGATTGGATTTGCCTCTCGCCGAAGCTCAAAAAACCTCCGCTTCCGGAGAATCTGTCGAAAGCTAACGAAATGAAAGTAGTAATTCAGCATCCATCTGATTTTGAATGGGCAGAGGAAAACGCTGCTCTAACCGAAAATTGTTTGCTTTTCCTTCAGCCCGAATGGAGTGTCCACGAACAAATGACGCCTGTAATAATAGAATACGTCAAACAAAACCCTTGGTGGAATTTGTCGGTACAATTGCATAAATATCTGGAGATACAGTAACTTTTGGAGCTAGGATTTTTTTATCGTTCAAACTTTCTGAATCCTGATTCTCGCTATTCTGATTCAAGCTTTTACGGATGTTTGCAAGCCGTTCGGTAAAGGATTTGTTTCTTCGGCTGGTTTGTATGTCGTAATCGAATTGCATCCACACAAGCGGTTCGGCGTCAAGATCTAAGGCGGCTTCAAACAGCAAAGCATATTCGGTTGTAATTGGACGTTTGGCGTTCAGTATTCCGTTGATTTCCGAATAAGTTATCCCCATTTGCGCCGCAAGTTTGTGTTGCGATATACCACGATATTTTATTTCGTCCTTGAGTATTTCGCCCGGATGTATCGGTTCGGACGGTTCAAGATTGTTTGCTATCATGCGGGGATCGACCCCTTTAATCTGAATCATCAGACATTTATTTATAATGGTTCGACAATTCTATGATATTACATATTGTTGCAATGGATTCAACGCCGTTATCTATATTTATATCGCATACTTATAACGGTGCAAAGATAAGTTTTTATAAAAGCACGGCGAAAAAGTTTGAGATGCTATTTTTTGAAGCAAGTCGTGCCGTTAGGGACGGTGATTGACCTTATAAACAGACACTAATTAATAATCCAGCCTGCGTAGCGTCCTGATTCTTGGTTCTTGCAATCCTGAATCATTCATAAAATTTAATTTTGATGATTATTCGTTATTCAAAAAAAAGGCGTACTTTTGGCCGTAATTAGTTTTATTTGCAATTAACGAAACAGCCAATGTCCAAATGCGTTGCCATAATTTTAGCAATCTTGTTTCTGCCTTTTACAGCAAAGGCGCAGAGCGATTTTGACTTTACTCAACGCTGGTTTAATGAATCGCTATACAACCCCGCCGCTACGGGCAATAGCTTTGGTACTGACATCTTTTTGCACGGACGCGCTCAATGGATTGGGCTCGAAGGCGCGCCTACTACCGAAGCTGTATATGTGAATGCTTATTTCGAGGGGCTAAGATCGGGATTCGGGCTGGGGCTTACCGGCGACCAGATTGGTTTTACGCACACTTACTCTTGCCGAGCGGCGTATGCTTACTTTGTCCCTACGGGTAAAGCCTCGTATATATCGTTTGGATTGTCGGCGTCGATAGTAAGCCGCAACCGAAACGCATACGGCGCTCTGGTGGACGAACTCGACGACCCTGACTTGTTCTATGGAAACTCGTCGCACCTTACGCCCGACTTCGACTTTGGCGTCGAATATAAAGGCCCGATAAAAATCGGCGCTTCTATCAGGCATCTTGGCACTATCCCTTCAACAGATTTCCTTGGATACGCTTACAATGTGTGGACTTACGCTTCGATGAGAATCAACGTGGCGCGTGGAATGAGCCTGGAACCGGTGGTGTCGTTTATGTATCGCGAAAAAATCAGCCGTTATGAAGCCGGCGCTATTCTGCGATTCTATCAACTTGATAGAAAAAGCGGATACGATTATAAAGACCGCTGGTGGATTGGCGCTATAAGCCGATTTCATGGGCAATTTACCATCATGGCCGGAATGGAAATAACCAAAAACATTCGGGCTGGTTATTCCTTCGACTACGGCGCAAGCGACCTGGCGCGTATCTCCGAAAAAGGTTCTCACGAAATATTTGTAGCCCTGAGTTTTAACCGGCTTTTCCAGAAAAAAGAATTATGCCCGGCTTTCAAAAACTCCGGCTATGATACTCGCGCTAAAAAGAAGTTTATGGATAGAATTAAATATAAATTTGAAATCTATTGATCGGGACTGTTAGACTGTTGGACTGTTAGACTGTTAGACTGTTGGACTGTTGGACTATTGGACTTTGTATAAATTTGAAACCTATTATATATGTTACCATTTTATTCCCCTAAAAACATGACGGCGGCAAGATTCGCCGGATTGTGCTTTTCGAGCCTATTTCTGTGGATTGCCTCACTCGACAAAGTTCATGCGCAGTGTGCTAATTTCACGGTGGAACTCGAATATGTAACTCATTCCGATTGCCAATCGAACGGAGTTATCAAAGTGAAACTCTCCGGAGCAGATGTTGCTCAGTTGAGTAATCCCAAATTCAGCCTTAGTTCCGGCAGCCATGCGGTGCCGCTTTCCGATAACGGAGGGCTGTTCCAAAATTTGCCGCCGGGAACTTACACCGCAACAGTGCTGGCATACTGCAACAACACATTTCAGGTTACGAAAAACTCTGTGCCGATAACCGTAACCTCGTCATACGCCGTTCCAAATGTCGATGTGCTTGAACGCAACCCTTCGCTCGAATGTCTTCCCACAGGCTCGTTCAAGCTGCATCTCGCCGACGGTAAACCGCCATACAAGATCGTTATCACCTCGCCTCCCGCAGGATACGCCGGCTCCACTACATTCACCGGCCTGCCCGCAGGAGATTATATGCTCGATAATCTGACGCACGGATCATATAGCTTTTATGTGGAAGACGCTTGTCAGTATAGAATTATAAAGAACGATGGACTCGGAGTAACCAATCACAGTTACAATGTGCAAAAAACCAAAGATGCACATACTTGCCTTCCCGAAGGTCAGGTGCGGGTAACGATGAACAACGGCGCGCCGCCTTATACTATAACAGTGTCCGAATATCCTGCGGAATATGCCGGACCTTTTTCCTTTACCACTTCTTCGTCGCCTCATCTGATCGACGATTTGCCGCAGGGCAATTACAAGTTCAAGGTGCAGGATGTGTGTAGCGCTGTGGCCGATAGCTTCAATATTCGCATAGACAAAAAGCCTCTCTACTTCAGCGGCTCGCCCTCAGTAACGCCCACAAATATCTGCGACGCCGATGGTACTATTCGCTTTACGCTGCCCGACGGAGTGCCGAAGTTCAAAGCCGAAATCGACCGTCCGGCCCCTCTGAGCGACACTACTATCATCCAAAGCAGTCCGGTGTTTAACCTTACGGGATTAATTTCCGGCGAATATCGATTCCTTATCACCGATTCATGCCATGTGGACACCGTCCGACTTACGGTGCAGGTCAATACCGGCACTCTATCGGTATCGAACATCCGCACCGATATAACCCGAAACTGCGGCTCGCCTAACGGAGAAGTCAGCTTCAATATCAACAACGGAAAGAAGCCTTATAAGATAGAAATAAATTCAGCCACAGGTTCCACATATTCACATACCGAGCCGGCGCATAACGGCGGAAGCTATGCCCGCTACGACTTGCCTGCCGATAGCTTTGCGCTGAAAGTTACCGACGATTGCGGAGTAATTGTCGATACTTCTTTTGTAATCAAAGCCAATGTATTTAAATCAATCAAGCTCGATTCCGTCGCTTCGCTTGGCTGCTTCGGCACGGGAGTATTCAAGATAGCAATCACCGACGGCGAACCGAACTACACTATAATCCTTACCGACGGCCCAACGAGCCACTCAGGATGGCCTTATCCCGATACCTTGGCTACCAATTTCGCAGGAGGAGCGTTCAACGATTATGTTTTAGGAGGATTGACGCCGGGTCATTATAAAGTTAAGGTAATTGACGCTTGTCTCAGCGTGTTAGAGGCCGAGTTTACTATCGATACCCTGAAAGCTGTTCAGGACGACATTCCATACAATCCCTTCGGAGATTATCTTTATCCGCCGGTAACAAATGATAATAATTGCCAGATAGTCCGCGTGCCGGTAAACAAGCTGCCATTTTATACCGAATGGAATAATAAGCCGGAGGATGTTTACGAAGTTGCCTTTTATATAAGCGACGACCCAGCTCACATTCCTTCGCCGAATTACGCTATCTTGCAATGGCGACCCGTTACACGCGACGCTAACGATTTTATGCCCGACACACTTAGTCAAACGTACAAATATATGCGCGATAACGGAGCTTCGCTGGTGGCTGTGATTAGGCTCAAAAACGGAGGATCCTGCCCTGTGCCGGCTCCTATGGTAATCGATACCATCAAACTGCATCCGATAGAAGGATATGTTTATTCAGACCAAAATGCTTGCGATGGATTCAGGCTTGGATTCAGCCAAAATACCAACGAAAAAGGTCTGATATGCTATCCGTACAGCGTCGATTTGATGGCCGAAGACGGAACTACGCTTGTGCAAAGTCTCACAAACATTAATTCTCCGGCGACTCAGTACTTTGCCGGCAAAATTCCCTTCGGAAAGTATTATCTCGATTTCACCGACAGCGAAGGAACCGTCTGGCGCGATAGCGTGGAAAATCGTGTCTGGCACAGCCCGACGAGCATCAGCAATCCTCCCGGAACCAAAAATCTGCTTTGCAATTCATATACGGCGATGTTTTCCATAATTGAAATCTGTAAACCATATCAATGGAAACTCATCAACCAAAGCAACGTAGTGATAGACTCGCTTACCAATGTCAATGACGATAATATCGAAGTCGATTCTCTTGAATACAACCATACGTACAGGCTGCTGCTTATCAGCAAAACCAACGATAGCACATATTCCCAGCCTTTCAGTTTTAATAGGGACATCCTTGCGAATTACGCAATCAACCAAGGCGCGTCAATATGCACTCTTGGCACGGGATATATCCAGATAAACCGCACGGGAGCGTCGCAGGATCGGCTATTCCAGCCGGGTACGAAAATCATATATCTATCGGGGCCAACAGTTCCGGTAAACGATACCGTAGAAATCGTAAACACAGGCATAACAGAGGTCTTTCCCTTTAGCCTCGATCCCTTTACCAGAAATTACGACACCATCGCGCCGGGGATATACACCTTCAAAGTTATTGACGACTGCGCTCTGGAACATTCTCTTTCGATTGACTTCAAGGTCTATTCGTATGATACGCTAACTTACATCGCATCGCCCGACTGCGAGCGCGGCACAACGGTCATTCCAAACACAACGCTATCGTATTTCAATGCCGGCGACGCCTCCGGCAGCGTCCGCTATACCATAGTGTCGGGGCCTACCGACGTCGGCTTGCGCATCGGAAACGGAGGCAACTTCCTTTTGAAGGTTTCGGGCGATTATATCATCGAAATGAGTACCTTCGACGGTTCGCAACACTGTCCGCAGGATTCATTCAGCATCTCCTTCAAACTCCAAAAAGTAAGGCTCGACCTTGATGAAAAGAAATCATACATCTGCGGTTCTACGGGATACATCGAAGTGCAGGCTACGGAAGGAAGCGGAAACTATACCTACGATCTGTATGATGATAATGTAGCGCCGGGCCATTTAGTAGAAAGCAACACCACAGGAATATTCAATTACGGAAGACTCGGCGAAACATATATGATTTATGTTACCGACAATCTGTGCGGACGTTCCTTCCCCGACTCTATCACCATGATCGACCTGCGCGATAAGATCGTCTCGGCCTCCACCGACGTCTGCGTCGGGCATCAAATCAGCCTTAGCTCTATGCCCGTAAGCGATACTTATATGTGGACGGGGCCTAACGGATTCGTCTCGCACGCTAAGGACACAATCTTCGGGCCGGCAACTATGGCCGATTCGGGCTTATATACCATCACCGTTAAGCCAAAGGGATGCAGCATCCTTAATCAGGATGTTACTATCAATGTATATCAACCCGAAGAACCGAAAATCGACGACACCATAATAGTCTGCATCAACACTCCGACCGAGCAGCTCAACGCCATACCCCTGCCCGGGCATATAGTGCAATGGTTCGATAAAGATACCATAGCGCTGCCCGCCGCCCCGATTCCATCGAGAGCAAATGCGCCCGACACTACGACGTACTACGTCAAGCAATCGAATTACATAAACTGCGAGAGCGCCTTGCGGCAAGTGGTTTTCATCGTAGAGCAATTGCCCGATACGGTGGCGGTGGCTTTCGCCGGCGATATTTGCCGAGGTCAAAAGCCGCTTGTTATGATACCCGACGTTTATCGCGATTATGTTTACAGAATCTACGACAGCGGAGGCCGGCTTGCCGGAGCCGACACCGCACGCTCCGACACGATTACCATAGCAGGCGATTTCCCGCTGATAGCTTCGGAAATCTATAGCGTCGAAGTAGAAACTCGTCATGCTTGCGTAGCCTCGCAACGCTCGCAGGTTCCGGTGAAAGTAGTACATCCGCCTGCGCCGCCGGTTTACCCCGTATTGCACTGCCACAACGCCGCCGGAGTTCCGCCTCTGCGCGCCGATTCCACCGCCGGAAATCGCTTGCAATGGTTAGACCTCGACGGACGAACTCATCTAAACTCAGCACCCACGCCGCCTACCAACGTGGTGGGTACTTTCACGTACAGCGTGGTGCAAATCGACACCCTGCTCGGATGCTACGGCGATACGGCCAACGTGCAGGTAACGATAGCCGCGCTGCCCGATACGCAGATCGACCCGCAGGCTCCCGACATTTGCCGCCGCACAGCCCCGCATATCATCATTAATACGACCAATAATCTGTATGGATACACAGTCTTCGACCGTCAGGGCGACACTATCATCCACACTCTTTTTGCCGATGGTTCTCCTTTGGATATGTATAATCCGAACTACATTCTTCAGGCCGACGACGAAGTGTATATTAAGGTAATCGACCATAATCAATGCGTATCGCCCGACAGCGCTCCGGTACCCATTACGGTGATAATTCCGCCTGTGCCGGAGGTCTTCGATACCTCGTACTGCCTCTACGCTTCGGCCAATCCGCTACGCGCTACGCCATCCGCAGGATACTATATTCAATGGTATGGCCTCGATAAGCGTCCGCTCACAAGCCCTCCCATACCGCCGACTTCTCCTTTGGATACCATAACTTACATGATTTCGCAAAGGCATAACACGCTTCATTGCGAAAGCGATACTCTGGAGGCTACGGTGCGAATCATGCCTTTGCCCGATACGGTGAGCATGGTGCGTGCGGCAGACATTTGCCCGGGACAGTATCCGACCTTCCGCATCCCGCAAACCGACGCCGGATATATTTATAATGTATATTCCGCATCGGGACGTATTGCCGCCACAGGCGTCGGCAACGGAGGCGAACTTCTGCTGAGGGGCGACGAACAGCTCTTCATCCCCATAAGTTATTATTATGTAGAGGTGGTGAATCTGAACGATTGCGCTTCGGAACATCGTTCCACAGTGTCGGTAGCGGTGGTGAACAACGTTTATATCGAACCGGAGAGGATTCCTCGCTACGAGCGCGAGATACCATACAGCGTCCAGCTTATCACCAACGGAGTATCGCCCTACGAGTTTTCGTTACGCACTCCTTTGCCCAGCGGCTTCGACCTAAGTACGCAAGGATTGATAACGGGTTCGGCGCCACGCAATGGTAAAATCGACCCGGTGCCTTTTGTCGTCCAAGTTATCGACGCCGAAGGTTGCATTGCCGAAAGGGAGTATCTGCTCGAAAGCGACATCTTCATCCCGCAGGTATTCACCCCCAACGGCGACGGTAAAAACGACGTCTTTATGAAAGGTCGCCGCTTGGTAATCTTCGACCGCCTCGGCATAAAAGTCTTTGAAGGCGACGACGGCTGGGACGGTACCTACCGCGGCGGACAGCCCGCTCCTCCGGATACTTATTTCTACCTCCTTTTTTACGAGGACGAAAATCTTAATACCGAAGGACGAAAAAAAGGTTACATCACGCTTATCCGTAGAAAGTGAGTATTGCAGAGAGCCAAGATAGCAAGAACCAAGAGCCAGGACTATTTGACTGTCCGGAAGTCTTGGCTCTTGGTTCTTGTAATCATGGCTCCAAAGTCTTTCTTTCCCTCGGAAGCAATTCCGGCGACAGCCTGAGTACACTGTGCCGAGCTGCAACAGATATAGAAAAGTCTATCGGAAAGATTAAGGCCAAATCGTCTATATACGAATCGGAGCCGTGGGGATTCAAAGCCGAACAGAATTTTCTAAACGAGGTTCTGGAAATTGAAACCTCCCTGACTCCCGAAGAATTACTGCACAGAATCCACGCAATCGAAGCAGCACACGGACGAATCCGTACAGATTCGAGAGAATATTCCTCGAGAACTCTCGACGTCGATATAATCTTCTACGGCGACCTTGTGCTGGAAAGTCCCACGTTAGTCATCCCGCATCCGCTGATGCACCAACGTCTTTTTGTGCTCCGTCCCTTAGCCGAAATCGCTCCCGATTTGATTCACCCGATATTAAAACGCTCAATTAAAGAACTGCTCGAAACTTATGTGTGTGTTTAGACTTTTGGACTTTTGGACTTTTGGACGGTTGGACAGTGCGTCATCCGCGTGCAAAACGATTGTCAAGCCAGCCTGTGTAGCTCTCTTAATTTTTAATTCATAATTAACTGCGTAGCGTCTTGATTCTTGATTCTTGCGGCAATCCTGAATCGGCTCTTAATTTTTTTTCCTACTTTTGTCAGCGAAAATAATTTAACAAGAGATTCAATAAATGGATGAGGAACAGGATTTAGATCCGGGAATAAAATCGAACATAGTGAACATTCTGCGCGATAAATCAAGCGTAAAACAGAAGGTTTACGACAATACTTTTGAGACCTTTTCGAGCCTGAAAGAGGTGTTGCATGAACTGATAAACGAAATAAACGACGACCTGACCGGCTCCGACCGCCGTATCAAATTGGATTATCGCGATAGAGGAAAATTTGAAGCCGAAGCTAAAGTTGCCGAAGATACTCTGATTTTTAGTATGCACTCGAATGTGTTCGAGTTCGACCGCGAACATTCCGTCTGGAAAACTTCATACGTAAAGGCAAATAAACTAAATTCATACTGCGGTATTATTTATATCTACAATTTCCTGGCCGATTCGTTCAAATACAATCGCGCCAATGATTTGGGATATTTAATCGGACGTATTTTTATCAACAGAGAAATGCACTTCTTTGTGGAAGGTAAACGTCAGATGAATTATGTAAACGATTTCGGCTCGCAGATTATCAACGTAAATGAACTGCGTAAAATCGTAGAAAAGACTATTCTGTATGCTCTGGATTTCGACCTGCTGACACCTCCATACGATACAGTGAAAATAGCCACCGTCGAACAAGTCAATACCAAGATAGAAAGCGCCAAACTCCAAACCGGCAAACGTCTTGGATTCAGATTTAACTCAGATGATGTATTTGAATAGACTATTAGACTGTTGGACTTTTGTCCGGACTTTTGGACTGTTAGACTGTTGGACTGTTAGACTGTTGGACTTTCGTCCGGACTGTTGGACTGTTAGACTGTTGGACGTCTTGATAGTCCAAATGTCTAAAAGTCCGGACGAAAGTCCAAAAGTCCAAATGTCCAACAGTCTAAAAGTCCGGACAAAAGTCCAAAAGTCTAACAGTCTAACAGTCTAACAGTCCAAAAAATGCTTCTCGAGTGTGTTCCCAATTTCAGCGAAGGTCGCGATTTTGATATAATCCGACAGATATGTAATGAAGTCGAGCGGCTTGCAGGTGTGAAACTGCTGAATGTCGATTCGGGATATAGCGCAAATCGCACCGTGCTTACTTTCGCCGGCAATCCCGAAGCGGTGTGCGAGGCGGCTTTCAGAGCTATGCAAAAGGCCGGCGAACTTATCGATATGAGCAAACATTGCGGCACACATCCGCGCACAGGCGCTACCGACGTCTGTCCGCTTATTCCCTTAGACGGCGCAAGCATGGAAGAGGCAGTAATATACGCTCGGAAACTTGCCGAGAAGGTAGGCGTAGAACTCGGCATACCGGTGTATTGCTACGAAGCTGCGGCTTTCGACCTCCGACGAAAAAATCTGGCATACTGCCGTCGGGGCGAATACGAGGGTCTGAAAACCCGCATATCGTCCGAAGAAGGCAAGCCCGATTTCGGACCTTCGGTTTTCGATGAACGAATTGCGCGTACAGGGCTTACTTCCATCGGCGCTCGCGACTTTTTGCTTGCCGTCAATTTCAATCTGAATACCACGTCCGCAAAGTTAGCAAAGGCTATCGCTCTTGATGTGCGCGAAAAAGGACGAATCAAACCATCCGCAGGAGAAATATCAAAAGATGCCGACGAAAAGCCGGCAAGAATCCCCGGCTCATTGAAGGCTACCAAAGCTATTGGATGGTATATCGATGAATATGGCATAGCTCAGGTGTCGATGAATATCACCGACCTTGCCGTATGCCCGCTGCATGTTGCCTTCGATGAGGTGTGCCGAAAAGCAAACGAGCGCGGAGTAAGGGTTACAGGCGCCGAAATAGTGGGGCTGACGCCTAAACAAGCGCTGATGGAGGCCGGAAAACATTATCTATCCAATCGGAATGAGAAACCGAGTTCGGCATCAGAAGAGGAACTCATCCGTATTGCCATAGAATCAATGAGGCTCGACGAGCTGAGACCCTTCGTGCCCGATGAAAAGTTGATAGAATATCTGCTGGAAAATAATAGTTTAATCAAAAGAATATCCACTAATTAATAATGTAATTCAAAGAGTATGCTAACTTTAAAATTGATAGAGAATAAGCCTGAGGAAGTCGTCGCACGGCTGGCGGTGAAGGGCTTCGATGCTGCGCGTTTAATCGATGAAATAACGATGCTTAACGATAAACGTAAAAATATTCAGGCTGAACTCGACGGCCTGCTGGCCGAACAGAATCGCATGGCCAAAGAAGCAGGAGTAGAAATCGGACGGCTCAAAAAAGAAGGCCGAATGGATGAGGCCGAATCGATAAAACTGCAAACTGCCGAAAAGACCAACGACCTCCGCGAAAAAAGCAAAGGCTTGGAATCCGAAGCAAAAACAAGCGAACAGAAATTGCACGAATCTCTTGTGCTGATGCCGAATCTGCCGCACGAATCGGTTCCTCGCGGACGCACTGCCGAAGATAATTTTATGGTTCGCTCGGGTGGAATAATCCCGCCGAAAAGCGGCAAATTGCCTCACTGGGATTTGGCTGCGCGATACGATATTATCGACTTTGAATTGGGCAACAAACTCACCGGCGCCGGTTTTCCGGTGTACAAAGGCAAAGGCGCAAAACTGCAACGCGCCCTTGTGTCCTTTTTTCTCGACCACAATATCGAAGCCGGCTACCTCGAAGTTCAGCCTCCGTATATGGTAAACGAGGATTCGGCCTTCGGTACGGGACAGTTGCCCGACAAGGAGGGGCAAATGTATCACGCCACAGCCGACAATCTGTACCTCATTCCCACAGCAGAGGTTCCGGTAACAAATATCCTGCGCGACTGCATACTGCAAAACAGCGATTTGCCGGTGAAATTAACCGCATACACTCCCTGCTTCCGTCGCGAAGCCGGCTCGTATGGAAAAGACGTGCGCGGCCTCAACCGTCTGCATCAGTTCGACAAGGTCGAAATTGTGCAAGTGCGCAAGCCCGAAGAATCGTATCAGGCTCTTGACGAAATGGTGGCTCATGTGGAAAAACTGATCAATAAACTTGGTTTACCCTATCGGATAATGCGTCTCTGCGGAGGCGATATGAGTTTTGCTTCGGCTTTAACTTATGATTTTGAAGTATATTCTGCCGCTCAGGAGCGTTGGCTGGAAGTAAGCTCGGTGTCGAATTTCGAATCGTTTCAAGCAAATCGTCTGAAATTACGATACAGAAGCGAGAATAAAAAAACCGAACTGCTGCACACTCTCAACGGAAGCTCCTTAGCTCTCCCGCGAATACTTGCCGCTTTGCTCGAAAATAATCAAACAGAAAACAGCATAATCATACCCGAAACATTGCAAACATATACGGGATTTTCTTCAATTTGATGCAGGATTTCAAGAACCAAGAATCAGGACGCTACGCAGGCTGGATAGATAATGATTAATTATGAATTATGAATTATGAATTAGCTACGCAGTCTGGAACCAAGAAAGCATCTTACATTCAAAAAAGATCTGCGTGCAAAATGACTATCGAACCAGCCTGCGTAGCCAATTCATAATTGCCTGCGTGCAGAATCATTGATGCTATTCACAAACGACACTGTTTGCGTGCAGCATCATTGATGCTGTTTACAAACGACACGGTTTGCGTGCAGCATCATTGATGCTATTCACAAACGGCGCGGTTTGCGTGCAGCATCATTGATGCTGTTTACAAACGGCGCGCTCAGTAATTAATCATTATCAATCCAGCCTGCGTAGCGTCTTGGCTCTTGGTTCCTGCAATCCTGAATCTCTCTTAATTCTTAATTTTTAATTCTTAATTGACTGCGTAGCGTCTTGTCTCCTGTAATTTTGGTTCTTGGTTCCAAATAATAAAATTTCATTACTTTTGCGCGTTATTCAATAACTCAAAGCTGTTGTAATGAATTTTATTAACTCGGTATTGGCAAAGATTTTCGGCACAAAGTCGGAAAAAGATTTAAAGACAATTATGCCTCGCGTAGAAAAAATCAAAGAGATCTATGCGAGAATAGACAAACTAAGCAACGACGAATTGCGTGCTGCTTCAACAGAGTTGAAACAGAAAGTAAAAGACTATATAGCCGAAGACGAAGCCGAAATCGCCGAACTCAAAGCTCGAATGGAAGATCAAAGCATCGAGATCAAAGAAAAAGAAGAAATCTATACCAAAATAGATGAAATGACGGAGGCGGTTGATCACAAAATCGAAGAAATATTGCAGGAAGTTTTACCCGAAGCTTTTGCCATAGTCAAATCAACTGCGCGTCGATTTACCGAAAATCCGGAATTGGAAGTGAAAGCAAACGATTTCGACCGAAACTTAGCTACTCAAAAAGCAAACGTAATTATCAAAGGCGATAAGGCTATATGGCTCAATAAATGGACTGCCGGAGGAAATATGATTACCTGGGATATGATTCATTACGACGTCCAGCTGGCCGGAGGAATTGTTCTGCACGGGCCAAAATTGCAGTACGAAAATATGCCCGACGGCAAAAAGAAACTCATCGGTGCGGTAGCCGAAATGGGTACAGGCGAAGGAAAAACACTGGTGGCTACTCTCCCCGTATTTCTGAACGCTTTGCCCGGTAAAGGGGTGCATATTGTAACGGTGAATAATTACCTCTCGCAACGCGACTCGGAATGGATGGGGCCAATTTACGAATTTCACGGATTGACGGTGGATTGTATCGATAAACACGAACCAAACTCCGACGCAAGACGAAAAGCATATAATGCCGATATTACTTTCGGAACGAATAACGAATTTGGCTTCGATTATCTGCGTGATAACATGGTTTTCTCGCCCAGCGAACTTGTCCAAAGAAAACATCATTACGCAATAGTGGACGAAGTCGATTCGGTTTTGATTGACGACGCTCGTACTCCTTTAATCATTTCGGGCCCTGTGCCGCGAGGCGACGACCAAATGTTTAACGACTATAAACCATACGTCGATAAACTCTATAACGCGCAGCGAAATCTGGTAACGCGCCTGCTGAACGACGCTCGAAAACTTATCGCCGAAAATAAAAACGACGAAGGCGGGCTGCTGCTCTTCCGCGCTCACAAAGGGCTGCCTAAATATAAACCACTCATCAAATTCCTTAGCGAACACGGAACAAAAGCTCTCATGCAGAAAACCGAAAATTTCTACATGCAGGACAACAGCCGTAATATGTTTAAGGTTACTGATGATTTGTTCTTTGTTATCGACGAAAAACTGAACTCGGTCGAACTGACCGACAAAGGAATCGAACTAATATCGGGATTAGTAAACGACCAGAAATTCTTCGTCTTGCCGGATGTAGGTAGCGAAATCGCAACGCTCGAAAAAAGCAGCCTGTCGGAAGAGAAAAAAGCCGAACAAAAAGACCTCCTGCTCAACGATTACTCCATAAAAGCCGAAAGAGTACATACTGTAAATCAGCTCCTCAAAGCATACGCAATGTTCGAAATCGACGTGGATTATGTAGTGATGGAAAACAAAGTAAAAATCGTTGATGAACAAACAGGACGTATTCTCGAAGGACGAAGATATTCCGACGGACTTCACCAGGCAATCGAAGCCAAAGAAAACGTCAAAATCGAAGCCGCAACTCAAACCTTCGCAACGGTTACGCTCCAAAATTACTTCAGAATGTACCACAAACTCGCCGGAATGACTGGTACTGCCGAAACCGAAGCCGGCGAATTATGGAAAATTTACTATCTCGACGTAATTGTAATCCCAACAAACCGTCCGGTTGTAAGAAAAGACAGCGAAGACTTTGTATTCAAAACCAAACGCGAAAAATATACTGCCGTTATCGACGAAATCGTCAAACTAAGTAATCAGGATAAACGTCCGGTACTTGTCGGAACAACTTCGGTTGAAATCTCCGAACTGCTAAGCCGAATGTTGAAGCTGAGAGGCATCAAACACAATGTGCTGAATGCAAAAAATCATAAACGCGAAGCCGAAATTGTAGCCGAAGCCGGACACGCTGGCACTGTAACTATTGCCACAAATATGGCCGGACGCGGTACGGATATTAAACTCGGACAAGGAGTAAAAGAAGCCGGAGGACTTGCAATCGTCGGTACCGAAAGGCACGAATCAAGACGAGTGGACAGGCAGCTGAGAGGTCGCGCCGGACGACAAGGCGATCCGGGAACTTCCCAATTCTACGTCTCGCTCGAAGACAATCTTATGCGTCTCTTCGGATCCGAAAGAATCGCCCGAATGATGGACACGCTCGGCCTCAAAGAAGGCGAAGTTATTCAACATTCGATGATCTCGCGTTCAATAGAACGGGCGCAACGAAAAGTAGAAGAAAATAACTTCGGAATCAGAAAAAGACTGCTCGAATACGACGACGTGATGAACTCGCAACGAAAAGTGATTTACTCGCGACGTCAGCACGCTCTACACGGCGAAAGAGTTGATGTGGACATTGTAAACATGCTGGCCGACTATTGCGAATCGCTCTCGGAACAACTCGCCGGAACCGACTACGAATCATTCTACAACGAAATCATACGTAAACTGTTTGTCGCGCCGGCTATCTCGCCCGAAGAATATCCCGACCTCCGGCACGAAGCTATCGCCGAAAAACTCGCCTCGCAAGTGCGCGAAGCATACGTCCGTCGAATGGATATGCTCGCAAAACAAGCCTGGCCGGTAATAAAAGACATCTACGAAACTCAAAAACATCTTTACGATAACATTCTTATCCCCGTTAGCGACGGATATAAAATGTTTAACATCACTATAAACCTCCGCGAAGCATACGAAAATCAAGCCCAAACGCTCGGAAAAGCATACAGCAAAACTATTATGCTGCTGATGATCGACGAACATTGGAAAGAACATCTCCGCGAAATGGACGACCTCAGACAATCGGTACAAAACGCTTCTTATGAACAAAAAGACCCTCTGTTGATATACAAATTCGAATCGTATCAACTCTTTAAAAACATGCTCGACCGCATAACTCACGACCTCACCGGCTCGTTGCTAAAAGCTCAAATCCCAACCTACGACAATCGCCCGATACGACGCAGCGAACCGCCGCGACGTACCGATATGAGCCGCATGCAAGCCGGTCGAGAAGACCTCGCCGCTTCCGGCGGAGGCGAAAGCGGAGGACCTCAACAACACGCGCCTGCCAAAGTAGAAAAACGTCCGGGACGTAACGAACCTTGCCCCTGTGGAAGTGGAAAAAAATACAAAAACTGTCACGGTCGTACCGAAGGATAAAAAATATGATAAATGACGTGAAACAATATCGAAACTCAAGCTGAAACCACCCGAAACCATGAATACTAAAAACTTTATGACCATCGCGCTTACCCTTTGTCTGACGGCGGGAATTGTTTCATGCGGACAAGGCGGAGGAGACGAAGATTATCCTTACGACCGTATCGAAGGCGGAGGAAATTTTATGAGAGCAAACACACTCCGACTTTATTATATCGACGCTCAAGGTCAGGGTTTGATTGACCCCGACCAGCTTGCTTCGCTTCCTGTATCGTATAACAAACTTCCGGACGAAAATCTTCCCGACTCAATCCCCGCTCCCGACGATTTCGACGGCGATTCGTACAACGCAAACCACAATCTCATCGCACTCGACCACGACCTGAATATGTATTACATGCAAACAAATACATACGGAGATATGAGCCGCCCGGATTATACCTTTTATATATGGTTCAACGGCGCTTTCGACGCCATGAACCTCTCTTACCGATATACCGACAAAAACGTCGTCGGAGGAAAATATCACGCCAAAATAATCTCCTGGAAATTCAACGGAACTCATATATATTCCGACGACGAGGGAATGGATAAAAAAGTCTTTATCAAAAAATCAGACAATAACACAACTATTTCTTTTAATAAATAACAACAACACTTTACACTTTAATTATTCAAAAAATGACGTTACAAATATTTAGAATTAAACTTTTGATCCTTGTCTGCTTCTGTGCCGCAACAGCCTGCGTAAGCAAAAAAGACAAATTTGTGAGCGAAAATATTCGCTTTGCAGCATCACAAACCGACTCCTTGCTGGCCAAAATCGGAGATCCCCACAGAAAAGAACCGAGAACAATCAACGCCGACGGCAAGGTCGCAATGGTCGGAATCTACGACTGGACAAGCGGATTCTTCCCAGGAAATCTCTGGTATATTTACGAATTGACCGGCGATTCTATCTGGCGTAAACGAGCCGAAGAATGGACTGCTATCCTCGAACCTTTGAAGACCTTCACCGGTCATCACGACCTCGGATTTATGATGTTCTGCAGCTACGGAAACGGATTCCGACTTACAGGTAATGAGCAATACAAAGAAATCCTGCTCGAAACAGCTAACTCACTCGCATCGCGATTCAGCCCTGCAACAAGCTGCATCAAATCGTGGAACGGATTCAAACCATGGACCGACACAATCAAATGTCCATTTCCCGTTATCATCGACAATATGATGAACCTCGAACTACTCCTTTGGGCTGCAAAAACCTCCGGAAATAACGAACTCCGAGACATTGCGCTCACTCACGCCAAAACAACAATGGCTAATCATCTGCGTCCCGACTTCAGCACATACCACGTGGTGTGCTACGACACAATTACCGGTGAAGTTACAAACCGAAACACTCACCAGGGATTTGCCGATAACTCGACCTGGGCGCGAGGACAGGCCTGGGGAACATACGGATTCACTATGATGTTCCGCGAAACCGGCGATTCTGCTTATCTGCAAACAGCAAAAAACCTGGCCGACTTCTTTATCAACCATCCGAACTTGCCCGCCGACAAAGTGCCGTACTGGGACTTCGACGCCGGACGCGATGGCTTCGTTTCGGCTTCGCAATACAAGCCCGAAACATATCCCGAACAGCCCCGCGACGCTTCGGCTGCTGCTGTGGCCGCATCTGCTCTCTTTGATCTCTCGATTTTCTTGAAAGATCGCAAATATTTCGACGCCGCCGAAACCATACTGCACTCTTTGGCCTCGCCTGCCTACCGCGCACAGCTCGGCGCTAACGGAGGATTCCTGCTTGAACATTGCGTAGGAAGCATCCCGCACAATTCCGAAATCAACGTCCCCTTAGTTTATGCCGATTACTATTTCCTCGAAGCTCTTGGAAAATATAAGAAAAGTAAATAAACTCAAACCATCGGGCGATGCGCCGCATCAATCAAGATGCGGCGCAAAACCCCGATAAAATCTCCCTCTGTGCTTTCATTAATATTTATAGTGATTTGCGCCGCCATCTCGCCCGGCCTCCTCAATCGCACTCGCAGCATACTTAGCGGACGAAAAGGCCCGAAATTACTGCAAGCAATCTACAACCTCGCCCTACTCTCGCGCAAAGGCGCCGTTTACAGCTCCGCTTCGGGATTTGTCTTCCGAGCCGCACCAACAGTAAGCCTTGCAGCGATTATAGTAGCAATGCTCATGGTTCCATTCGGCAAATTCAACTCCTTAATATCCTTCCCCTGCGATTTTGTACTCTTCGCATATCTCTTTGCCGTCAGCCGTTTTGCAATGATACTCGGCGCACTCGACACCGCAAGCAGCTTCGAAGGCATGGGAGCCTCCCGCGAAGCATTGTACGGAATGTTGGTCGAACCGGCATTCTTTATCCTGGCAGGAACCTTTGCAATGATCTCGGGATACAACTCATTTGAACAAATATTCGGCTTCTTCGACCCGCAAAATCTCGCCTCGATGATTCCGGGAACCTTAGCCGCTTTTACTTTCTTCTGCATGATGCTCGTGGAAACAAGCCGGCTTCCGGTGGACGACCCGCGAACTCATCTTGAATTAACAATGATTCACGAAGTAATGATTCTTGATTACTGCGGATTCGACCTCGCTGCTATACAAACTGCAAACTATCTGAAAGCGGCAATTTATGCAGTCCTCGCTTCGTTGTGCCTGCTGCCTTACAGCATGAATTTTGCCTTCTACAGCCCGCTTTTCATCTTTGTAGTCTTACTTTCGCCTGTAATTACAGGAATTTTTGAAAGTTTCCGCGCACGAAATCGCCTGCAAAGAAACCCTTCGTATATTTTGACCATCACAGCAATGGCTTTCGTAGCTTTCCTGACCGCCGCAATCCAAAATATGGAACATTGAACGAAACACATCGAAATGAAACGCATCAAAATAGAAATAATACTTAATTTTGTGAGACAATTAAATAAAATTTACAAAAATGCACACTAAAGTAGAACTCGTGGACATTATCGCTGCCGCCCTGCAAAATGGACATAGCGATAATTTGGAAATCTCAATCAGAGAATTGAAAAACATAAGGTCGAAGATAGAAAACAAAAACAAATCTATCTATGTCGATATTACTTTTCCGTCTATCGATGATATTATGGACAGATTTTACGACAAAATCCGCCTGTCGGAAAACAAAGTCGTAGTCGATGCTCTTACCGAACCAATGAGAAAGGCCATCGAAAGCCATTTTGACTCCCTGCCTGACGACTGTTCACAGACTGTTTTGGAAGTAGTCAAAATATGAAAAGTAAAAGTTTTCTCGACCCCGTACACGGATATATAAATATCCCGGAAGACATTTGCGATAAGATAATAGACACCGCAAATTTTCAACGCCTGCGGCGTGTAGAGCAAACTTCGGCTCGAACACTCTTTCCGGGCGCAAGGCACGACAGATTCATCCATTCGCTTGGCGTTTATCATATAGGATGCAAAATCAGCCGGCATATAGTACAAAACTCGGAAAATCTGCAATCAGTACAAAACCTTGAGACTATTGTCAAATCATACGAATTAGCATGTTTGCTGCATGATTGTGGACACGCCCCGTTTTCCCATACCTTCGAATCGTATTACGATTCAAACAGTATTCTAAGTACAGTTCTAAAAGAATGTTACGATGATGAATATTTTACCCAAGACCTTGAAGGCCCTCTTATGCCGGCAGCCCCACACGAAATTCTTAGTGCAATAATCGTACTGAAAGTTTACAGCAAAACTATTTGTGAATTAGGAGGCGATCCTCAATTAGTAGCAAGAATGATTACAGGTTATCGATATATGGCGGAAGATGACAAAGGAATAGAAAATTGTTTCATCTCTCTGCTGAATGGTCAAGTTATCGATGCGGATAGAATAGACTACGTCTGTCGCGATAGATGGGCTTCGGGATATAAAGCAAATACCTTGGATATTGAACGCTTGGTCGGAGCAATGTCGATTTGCAAACACGACAACAAAGACATCGTCTGTTTTAACAAAGGTGCGATGTATGAAATCCAAAGTGTAATCGACATGAAGGACTTTCAACAAATGTACGTCTTTACACATCACAAAATCGTGTACGACCAATTTATTTTGAAGAAAGCAATAGAAGAAGTCGCTATGTTTTTGTCGCCAAACGAAGACTCGATAACAGCACTCAACATGCTTTTTAACTACAATACAATGCTCGAAACAGTAAACCTTGCTACATGCAAAATTTACTTGCCAGCAGACGACGATCTCGTCTTCCTGATGAAGCAATGCCTGATTACAAAAAACAATTCCGAAGAACATTCTTACGCAAAAGAATGGCTAAATAGAGAACATGTGCTGATTCCGCTCTGGAAATCGCAAGCAGAATTTCTATCCTTCTTTGATGGTATATTACCCGACCATCTAACCGAAGCAGGATGGCTGTTTAAAAGATCCGGAGACGTCATTCAGAAATTTATAAAAGATGAATTCCCCAACAGAAAGCTCCCAAACTGCATATTTAGCAAAGCTACACCCAAAATCAAAATCATAAAACCAAACCAGATACACGTCAAAATAGGAAACAAACTCGTTTGCTACTCGAAATTGATTACAATGACAAAAAAACAAGTCATCGACTTTTTCTTCTACATATTTGTCCCTGCGGAAATCAAACCAAGAAAGCTGGAACTGATAGAACACCTCGTCTCGCACATGAAACGCATCAATCAATAACACCCATGATTCATAAAAATGCAATCAAAACTCTTCTGATAGATTACGGAGGTACTATCGATTCCGACGGAGTGCATTGGTGCGCTGTCTTGAAAAATATGTACGACGAATTACTAATCGAAATAAACAACGAAGACTTTAAACTGGCTTACATACACGCCGAGAGAACTCTCGCAACAAATCCAACTGTCAAACCCGAACATAATTTCTACGACTTACTGAGGATGAAAGTAAACTTGCAAATGGAATATCTCAACAAAACAAATCGGTACGAAAAATATACACAAAATAAAGACCTCGCAGAACAAATCGCTCAAGGATGCTACGACTTCGCACGTCGAACAACAAAACAAGCAAAATACACGCTCGACAAACTGTATGGAAAATTCCCAATGATTCTCGTCTCGAACTTCTACGGAAATATCAAAACAGTGTTGCACGATTTCGGACTGACAAAATACTTCGCAAACATCGTCGAATCGGCCACTGTGGGTGTGCGTAAACCCGATCCGAAAATTTGGATGCTCGGAGCAAAAGCCGCCGACGTCGATCCGAAAAATTGTCTGGTCGTCGGCGATTCGTACGACAAAGATATTGCCCCAGGTAAACTCGCCGGATGCCAAACCCTGTGGCTCGAAAACAAAGGCTGGAACAATGTAACAAACCGCGAAATGGCCGACCAAATTATTAAATCATTCCAAGACGTATGTGTCCTTTTAGACTTTTAGACTTTTGGACTTTTAGACAGGACTGTTGGACTGTTGGACTTTTAGACAGGACTTTTGGACTTTTGGACTTTTGGACGGCCTTTTTGTACCGTACTTTTGAGCTGCGCAAGCACACTCAATCCAAAAACCTGCTTTCTGCGTTTTGCCTTCTGCTTTCTGCTTTCTGCTTTCTGCCTGCCGCTTTCTGCTTTCTGCTTTCTGCTTTCTGCTTTCTGCCTGCTGCACGCTGCTTTCTGCATACAATAAAAAAATATAATCTAACACAAATCGAAAACAAGCTTACGGAAAATATAAATCGTATTACAAATCATTAAAATTACATTTTATGGATCAAAAAGTAACAAAAAAACCCGAAGGTAAATTAGGCGTGCTTATTGTGGGAGCAAGCGGCGCGGTGGCTACTACATTCATCGCAGGAACGTATGCCGTCAGAAAAGGTTTGGCTAAACCCATCGGCTCGATTTCTCAAATGGCAACAATGCGCTTAGGTAAAAGAAACGAAAACCGCTTCCCTTTAATCAAAGACGTGGTTCCGATTGCCGATTTGAACGACATTGTCTTCGGAGGATGGGACATCCGCGACGAAAACGTGTATGAATCTTGCCGAATCGCCGAAGTTCTCGAAGAAAAAGACCTCGCTGGAATCCGTAGCGAACTCGAAGCAATCCGCCCGATGAAAGCTGTCTTCGACCGTAACTATGTAAAACGGCTCGACGGCCAATGGGTGAAAACAGGCGACAATAAAATGAACCTCGCCGAGCAAGTTCGCCAAGATATCCGCAAGTTTCGCAGCGAAAACAAGTGCGACAGACTCGTAGTAATCTGGTGCGGAAGCACTGAAATCTACATCCCCGTCGGAGAAGTCCACCAAAACCTCGCCGCCTTGCAACAAGGCCTCAAAGAGAACCACCCCGACCTCGCACCAAGCCTGATTTACGCCTACGCTGCCATACTCGAAGGCGTTCCTTTCATCAACGGAGCCCCAAACCTTACGGTGGACATCCCCGCAATCTGGGAATTGGCCAAAGAATGTAAAGTCCCCATCTGCGGAAAGGACTTTAAGACCGGTCAAACCATGCTTAAAACCGTTTTAGCCCCAATGTTTAAAACAAGAATGTTAGGATTGAGCGGATGGTTCTCGACTAACATCCTTGGGAACCGCGACGGAGAAGTGCTTGATGACCCAGGCTCGTTTAAAACAAAAGAAGAAAGCAAGCTATCGGTCATCGAAACAATACTTCAACCCGAACTCTATCCGGAACTTTACGGAGAGGTGTTTCACAAAGTTAGAATCAACTACTACCCGCCGCGAAAAGACAATAAGGAAGGATGGGACAATATCGACATCTTCGGATGGATGGGATACCCCATGCAAATCAAAGTCGATTTCCTTTGCCGCGATTCCATCCTGGCAGCCCCGCTTTGTCTCGACCTGGTGCTTTTTACCGACCTCGCGCAACGATGTGGTTTCTATGGAATACAATCGTGGCTGTCGTTCTACTTCAAAAGCCCCATGCACGACTACAATACCGTGCCTGAACACGACCTTTTCATCCAATCGGTAAAGCTAAAAAACACGCTTCGGACAATAATCGGCGAAAATCCACTCGATTTCCTCGACGAAACAGCCGACGCAGGCTAAACTAACCCCCTTTGTAAACTAAACCAATACACGCGAGCTGACGTTTATCGCAAACCTTAGCTCGCATTTTTTTTATGTGGACGGTTGGACGGTTGGACGGTTGGACATTTAGACAGGACTTTTGGACATTTGGACTGTTGGACTGTTCCTTTGGACTGTTGGACTGTTCCTTTGGACTTTTGGACTGTTCCTTTGGACTTTTGGACTGTTCCTTTGGACTTTTGGACTTTTGGACTTTTGGACTGTTGGGTTTCTTTGGATGAAAATTAGCTTACGATGGACTGTTGGACTGTTGGACATTTGGACTGTTGGGTTTCTTTGGATGAAAATTAGCCTACAAATTCCTTTTGTGAGGTTACAAATTCCTTTTGTAAGGTTACAAAACACTTTTGTAAGGTTACAAATCCTTTTTGTAAGGTTACAAAATGCTTTTGTAAGATTACAAAATGCTTTTGTAAGGTTACAAATCCCTTTTGTAAGGTCGCAAAACGCTTTTGTGAGATGACAAAACGCTTTTGTAAGATGACAAAACGCTTTTGTGAGATGACAAATCCTTTTTGTGAGGTCGCGTAGGGGCGTTGCGCGCAACGCCCCTACAAATCCATCCAAAAAAAATCCAAAGGTCTAACAGTCTAAAAGTCTAAACGTCCAAAAAAAATGATTAATTGACTGCGTAGCTAATTCAT
>JAITGD010000192.1 GCA_031280885.1 Prevotellaceae bacterium
CGCTGATCTACTCTCTCTCTCTCTCTCTCTCTCTCTCTCTCTCTCTCTCTCTCTCTCTCTCTCTCTCTACTTTAAATGTAAACATAGCGCTGCGGCGCAGAACAATCTCTGCGTCGGGGCGGGCTAAAGAGCCGTAAAAGGGGCTAAAACTACATTCAAGCATGTTACTACAATAATCAAAAATGAACCCTATTGCTCTCTTTAAAATCCAACGATATACACGGAGATATATCGGCGCCTCATATTTTGTTTTTCGGGGGCAAAAGTAGAATAAATAATTTAAACCGACAAAATATTTTTTGATTTGCCTGAAACATAATGCTATGCGGGATTAAAAGGGAGCCAGGATTACAAGAACCAAGAGCCAAGAGCCAAGCCTGCTGCGCAGGCTGGTTTGATTGTCGTTTTGCATGCAGATGACTTCGGATTCATGGTGCTCGTATGTAACAAGCAGCGAGAATAACAGCATCGAAACCACCAAGATAGCAATCAGCGCGTCAGACTTGCCCGGAAATCCAACAAAAGAAGAGTTTGAAAAACAGTGATTTGATGCTCAAAAAAGGGCTTAGCTTCGCTCTTCCTTCGCTCTTCCTTCGCTCTTCTTCGCTGTCTGAATCAGGATTAAAGGAAAAGAAATAGATTCCAGCCTGCGTAGCTCTCTTAATTCTTAATTCTTAATTCTTAATTCTTAATTATCTTTGCGGCGTATTTATTCAGACAACGATTGTCGAAAGTTGTATCACATAATTGCGCAACTGGGGAATGAAGAATCATTCAAAAAACACATCCCTGCACGCGATCAAGAGCGTCATGAGGGAGGCAGAAAAGGGAATCTTGAAAATAAGCCTTTTAGGTGGCGTCGAAGCATTTTCTTCGACTGCAATTATCGGTGTAATAATTAATTAAATCCATGCTTGTTGCGTCAATTATTTTTTTGATTCTGTCAATTATATGTTTTTTTATTAAAAACGGAGTGCAGCAATTGACATGGAAACAAATTATACTGTTAAGTAGATGCAAACTGGGAAAATCAACTGATTATACCCCAGTTTATATCTCAACTATTTCTGAGTGTTTGTTGCTGTTTAGTATGAGTTTTTTTATTCGATATTTGAATGATTATCCGGTTTTTATTAGCATTGTAGGAGGTCTTTTTATAATTGTAATACAAAGGGTAATGATACTGTTTTTACAAAAGATAATATGTCGATTTCTGGCAATTCTGACTTCCCTATATCGTATTTTTGACTAAGTTTGCGTTTTTATACGAAGTCATTCGGACGGAATTTTATGTTGTAGTATAAAGAATTAAAACGATAGCGATATGTCGGCTAAAGAACTAAAAGTAAGCGCAATAGAAAACGGCACGGTGATAGACAGAATACCTTCTCACGCGCTGTTCAAGGTGATAGACATACTTGGTTTGGACAATTGTCCGAATCAGATTACTTTCGGGATGAATCTCGATAGTCGTCATCTTGGCAAAAAGGCCATAATCAAAGTGGCTGACAGATTTTTTACTTCCGACGAAATCAATCGCATAGCTCTGGTCGCTCCTACGGCTAAGCTCAACGTTATCAAGGATTACGAAGTCGCCGAGAAGCACATTGTAGAAATTCCGACGGAAATAACGAACATCCTGCGCTGCATAAATCCGAAGTGCATAAGCAATCACGAGCCGATGCCCACAAAATTCCGAACCGTATCCTTCGATCCTCTGGAATTGCAATGCCGATATTGCGAAAAATTTATCGACCAGGAACATTTTGAAATACGCCCGACAGCAGAAAAATATGGATAAATTCGAAATAGAACACAACATTGTTAAAGCATTAAAGAACATCTACGACCCTGAAATTCCGGTAAATATCTACGATCTGGGGCTGATATACGAGGTCAATGCCGACGAAAACGGGAAAGTATCAGTAACTATGACGCTCACAGCGCCAAACTGTCCGATGGCCGACGAGCTGCTGGCCGACGTCAGTAGAGAAGTTGGTCAAACTCCGGGAGTTACAGACGTAGAAGTAATCCTGACCTTTGAACCTCCCTGGACTCAGGACAAACTCTCGGAAGAAGCCCGGTTGGAATTGGGTTTGATGTAAATAAACCGTCAAAAGATAAAGAGATTATCGAGAATTATGAATCAGATTAATAACACTTTATAAGATGAAAAAGATATTTTTAGCGATATTTTTGCTGGTCGGATTGCAAGCCGCATCGCAGACGCAGCTGAAATGGATGAGTTTCGAAGAGGCGGTGGCTGCCAACGAACAAAATCCAAAGAAAATATTCATCGATGTTTACACCGATTGGTGCGGATGGTGCAAAGTGATGGACAAACAGACATTTACGGACAGCGCAGTGATTGCCGCCATGAACAAATATTTTTATCCCGTCAAATTCAACGCACAATCGAGAACAAAAATAAAGTTCAGCGGTCAGGATTTCGGCTTCAACGCGCGAAATAATGCTCACGATCTGGCAGTAGCCTTGCTTCGCGGGCAAATGTCGTATCCTTCAACAGTTTATATGGACGGTAAAAATCGCGTGATAACCGCCGTACCCGGTTTTCAAAAACCCGAAAACATCATGCCCATACTGATTTACATGGGCGAAGGGCTGTACGAAACTCAGCCATGGGAAGAATTTCAGAAGGAGTATCAAGCGAGAAAAACTCCAAAAACTATAGAAACTCTGTAAATAAGGTCGTTCAAGTAAATTATTATGGATATATCGACAAGAATAATCAACAAACGTTTCGGAAAAGACGATGCTTACGGAGCAATCGCCATGCCGGTTTATTCCAACTCTGCCTTCGAGTTCGACTCGGCGGAGGCCATGGAAGACGCATTCATGGGACGCTCGGGCGAACACACTTACTCGCGCATCTCCAATCCAACGGTAACGTTTTTCGAGCAGAGAGTGGCCGAAGCATCGGGCGCTAAATGGGTTACGGCTACAGCTTCGGGCATGGCCGCCATTGCCGACACTTTCGTCGTCGCGGCGCGGGCGGGAGCAAACATCGTAACGGGAACGCATCTGTTCGGTAACACCTTCTCGCTGTTCATGATTACTCTCAGAGACTTCGGCGTGGAAGCGCGTTTTTGCGACATGACCAATCCCGAAGAAGTAAGCGCGGCCATCGACGAAAATACCTGCGCCGTTTTCGCCGAACTTATCACCAATCCGCACATGGAAGTAGCCGATGTAGAGAAACTTGCAGCGGCGGCGCACACCAAAAACGTACCGATGATAGTGGACAGCACCGTAGTTCCTTGGACGGTCTGCAAAACAGGAGCGCTGGGCGCTGATATCGAAGTGGTTTCGAGCACAAAATACATCTCCGGCGGAGCAACCGGCATAGGTGGACTGATTCTCGATCACGGCACTTTCGATTGGAGTAAATCAATTAAACTCAAATCTTTGTCCGAAAAATTCGGACAGATGGCTTTCAGCGCCAAGTTGCGCAACGAAGTGTTTCGGAATCTCGGAGCCTGTATGTCTCCTCAAACAGCTGCTATGCAATGTCTTGGTCTCGAAACTTTGGATTTGAGGTATCGTCGAGCATCGGCGGGAGCAAGCGAACTGGCCGTTTTTCTGCAAACTTTGCAGGGGGTGAAAAATGTCAATTACAACGGTTTACCCGATAATCCGTATTATGAAATCAGTCGCCGACAATTCGGCGAAAATCCGGGAGCCATGCTCACTTTCGCATTGAGAGACAGAGCCGAATGTTATGCTTTCATGAATCGTTTGCAAATAATCCGTCGGGCGACAAATCTGTTCGATAATAAATCGCTTATAATACATCCATTATCAACTATATACGGGCCGTTGTCGGATGAATACAAGGCTTTGGTCGAAGTTCCCGACGACATGATGCGTTTATCGGTCGGATTAGAAGATGTCGAGGATTTAAAAAAGGATCTCGCTCAGGCGATGTAAATTTTTTGCTTTTGTATGATAATGATAATCAATCAGGAAGAAAAAAATAAAAACAAATTATATACAATATGTTTTTTTTGATTAATTTTGTTCGGTAAACTTAAATAATTATGGATACAACTTATGTATTGCTTCAGGAGTATTGGTGGTTCATCGTTTCGCTGTTAGGCGCGTTGCTGGTCTTTTTGCTTTTTGTACAGGGCGGGCAAACTCTTATTTATACAGTAGCCAAAAACGAAGATGAACGTACCTTAGTAATCAACGATTTGGGGCGTAAATGGGAATTTACTTTCACCACTTTGGTTACTTTTGGCGGAGCGTTTTTCGCTTCGTTCCCCTTGTTTTATTCCACGAGTTTCGGCGGAGCATATTGGGTCTGGATGGCCATTCTGCTGTTTTTCGTGATACAGGCCGTATCGTACGAATTTCGCTCTAAGGCTGGTAATCTGCTGGGTAAAAAGACTTACGAGGTCTTTCTCCTGCTTAACGGCTTATTCGGCACCGTATTGCTTGGAACGGCGGTAGGCACTTTTTTCACCGGCTCGATGTTTTCGGTCAATAAAGCCAATTTGACCAATTTGGGCGGTAATCTCACGATTTCGCAGTGGGAAACGCCATGGCACGGGCTTGAGGCTGTGTGCAATCCGGTGAACGTGGCTTTGGGTTTGGCGGTGTTCTTTTTAGCTCGGATTCTTGGTGCGCTGTATTTTATGAACAGCGTGGACAATCAAAATATCTTCGAGCGCTCTAAGAAACAGCTGTTATATAACGGAATACCCTTTCTTGTATTTTTCCTATTTTTCCTTGTAACGGTGCTGTTGAAGAACGGCTTTGCGGTGAAGCCCGATACGGGACATGTGTACATGGA
>JAITGD010000001.1 GCA_031280885.1 Prevotellaceae bacterium
GATTCTCTGCTCGACGTCGGCGTCATATCCTTCGATTTCTCGAAAGCCAAAGTGTATTTCGAGCCGTACAAAACACTCGTGAGAACGAAGTTTACAAAACCGTCAAACACAAACGGAGATAACGCAAACGAAGGAGAAATCGTCCACCTCGACCGCGACGCCTTTCTGCGCGATGTGTTCAACTTCCGACAACACAGCGAATGGAAATATCAGGGCGACATTCCTTGTGTCATCGACTTTTGGGCGACGTGGTGCGCTCCATGTCGAAAATTAGATCCCATTCTGAAAGAACTTTCCGAAGAATACAAAGGGCGCGTGAAGTTCTACAAAATAAACGTCGATAAGGAGCGCGAAGTAGCCGAAGGATATTTCGGCGTCAATTCGATACCCGTACTGCTTTTCGTCCCCAAAACCGGAGAACCCAAAAAACTTCAGGGACTCGATTCCAAAGAAAGCATCCGAAAGGAAATAGAATTGTTAGATGCAGGATTGCAAGAACCAAGAGCCAAGACGCAGGCAAGCAGAAAGCAGAAGGCAGAAAGCAGCAGGGAGGCCGGACTCCGCCGATAAATCTACATAAATAACCCTTAATCATTCTTTACTTGCGGCAATTCAAATTCTACACTTGAATAATTACCATTCGCAAAAATGGTATATTTGTCAATCAAGTGGCGAACAATTGAATAGCACAGATTATCCGTTCCCGTTGTTTGATCGGAAAACAAATCCAAGACAATTTCTTTTGTTTCTTTCTTGTTACCAATATGTTCATCAAGCGTTTGTGTACCATTTTGAAAACGATTTAACATCACTTTAATTGCTTCGGCACCAATATCAATGCCTATCCAATTACGCTTTAATTCGTCTGCTGCAACAAGTGTTGTCCCAGAGCCTGCAAAACAATCCATTACCAAATCTCCCTCGTTTGACGAGGCGAGAATAATACGCTTTAACATATCAAGGTTTTTTTCGGTCGGATAACCTGTTGTATGCGTATTTTGGTTGTTGATATCCAAATAGTCAAGCCAAATATCTTGGACGGAAACACCTTTGCTTTCATCTAAATATACTTTTCGGCGCGGGTTGCCGGTCGAACTCCAATAAATTTCGCCATTGCGGTCTAATTCATCCAATTTATCAGGCGTAAATTGCCAATGTTTGCCTTCGGGAGGTCTCATTCCACGCCACATTTTGCCCGTTTCACCGTTCCGCGTACCGGGTGCGTGAATAGGAACTCGTTTGTAACGCCGTCTTGTTTCGTCTTCGATAAACGGATATTCTTTCAAAATTTTATCGTCGGTCCATTGGTCGTATTGTTTATTCCAGACATAATTATGTGATTTTGTATAAAATAAAATATAATCGGAAATATTGCCAAAAGAATTTTTTGTGAAGTTTTTTGATTTGCATTTTTTTCGGGTAATCATACTGCGGAAGTTGCTTGCGCCAAAAATTTCGTCCATTAAAACTTTAATGTGAAAAACCATTTTATTGTCTAAATGCACATAAATAGAGCCATCGCCGGCCAACAACTCTTTCATTAAAAGCAATCTTTCCCGCATAAAACCGAGATAATCATCGCCAGTAATCAAGTCAGTATAAGCGTCCTGCTGTTTTCGGGTTTGGAAGACGCTGTTTGTAGCATAAGGCGGGTCAATGTATATCAAACGGATGTTACCTTTTATATTTTTATCTTTTATCAAATCCTGCATAACAACAAGATTATCTCCGTAATACAAGCGATTTGCAGAATTTCCGTTTTGCCAAATCGGGCGGTAAGTAAACTGCCCGTTTTCACAAGTACTTACTTGCAAATCGCCGTTCCATCTGGTTTTTGATATTCCGGTTGCCATGAGATTACAATTTAGCGTTTAACCATTCGGTCGTAATCCGTTCCCTTGCCATTCGCAGGGTCAGAACCATGATTTTGCCTTTCCAACTTTCCTCTAAATTAGCGTAATCGTTCCACATGGAGCCAAGCAAAAGTCCGGGGCCATCATTAACAAAAATGAGTTTAGTTTTCAAGCTCTTCTTTTTTGTATAGCTCAAAAATTCATTGGCACAATTTGAGTAACCACCTGTACGGTCGTCTTCCTGCGCACCGCCACGGTCGGAATCGTAACGAACCAAACCGATAGCAAGAATTTCGTTTTTATCTTTTATTACAAAATCAATCGGGCGATTAGGATTAGGGTAATCCTCGAAAATTTCTTTCATCAAAATATCTTTTCCCGCTCTTTCGGGTCCGGTAATTTGCAGTTTTGGAAAATTAGCACGGAAAAGTTCAAAAAATCTTTCCGTTAAATCATAGCCTTTTTTGCCTCGGTCTTTGTATTCCCAAAGCAAAGCGCACATAACTTCGTCTTTTAGCGGACGACTGTTAAACGCTTTTTGTACTTCATTTATCGGGCGAAATTGGCTGTTAAATTCTTGTTCAAATATTTCCGCTTTTGTTTTTCGTTTTGTCATTTCGACAGGTAAAACAGGGCAAACATAGCGCTTGAAAACACGCAATAACTGTACGCGCATCCAAGTTTCCGCAACTTCTGAAATAGAAAGAAAAAGCCTCGAAGACGATTCCGAAGATTTTACAAATTGGCCAAACAGTACTAAAACAGGTTTATACAAGGCGCAGGCATCCTTCAAAATATCGGGATAATATTCGCCCCCCGCCAAGGTAATCCAATTGGAAGCATCTGATTTATAGTCGAAAAAAGATTTTACTTTCATAATAAATATATGTCTTGCAGAGTGCAAAAGTACTATTTTTTTGCATCCGAATTGGTCTCTGCGAGACTGTTGGACGTTTGGACATTTGGACTGCTACGCAAGGCTGGTTTTTAATTAAAAAAGCAGAAAGCAGAAAAGAAACAATAATCTTTGTGGGAGTTTCCTTCGATGGCGCTTCGATCAATTTCAGTTTTCTTCGATCAGTTCTTCGATCAATCGTAAATTTCTTCGATGGCGCTTCGATCAGTCTTCGATCAGTCTTCGTATTTTTTCGATGACTCTTCGATGATCCT
>JAITGD010000007.1 GCA_031280885.1 Prevotellaceae bacterium
GAAATCGTCATAGCTTTTATATTCTTTGAGTTCCACCGAACTGATTCGTCCGCCTTTGTTGGTGAATTTCACTCGGAGTTTTTCGTTTTCAACGGTATAGAAACGTTCTTCGCCTTCCAGACTTGCGGCGAGAATCTCGCCCATGCTTTCGCGCGATTGCGCCGTGCGAGCGCTGTCGGTGCTAATTGTTTCAATCGGCGCCTGTTGTACCGCTGAATCTTTTTGAACTTCAAGCATTTCAACTTGAGCAATAGAATCTCTGATTCGTTGTTGTTCTCTGTTGTACTCCTCCGTATTTTTGTTGGTCCACCAAATGTATCCGCCCATTATGACGACAATCAACAAAAGACCCGTAGCTGTGTTTTTATCCATTTAGATAATAGAAATTTATTGATAATAAGTTATATCCGGTAAATACCGTTTCATTAACGGCTGCAAAGATACTTATTTTATTTAAGAAACAAGATTTCAAGAACCAAGAAGGAATCAAGATTTCAAGAACCAAGAAGGAATCAGGATTTCAAGAACCAAGAAGGAATCAGGATTTCAAGAACCAAGAGCCAGGACGCTCTCAGGCTGGATTGATTGTCATTTTGCACGTAGAGGACGCGAATGTGGTAAAAACTTAGGTATTGTTATTGGAAAATCGGAATAACTTATTTATTTCACATCCCTAAACGCCATTTTATTTTGGATTTAAATCCTAAACCTTCACAAAGATTGATTTTCGGTATAGATATAGACAAAACAGCCACTCCATTGCGAGAATCGCCAGCGAAACTGTGATTGAGCGTATTAGTTTTGCACATCCGAGCGTTTCCATAAATCCGCCGAGAAATACATTTACGCATCCATTAAACCACTGCGCTCCGATGCTTTGAGTAAGCAAATAAATCAGAATTGAATTTACGCCAATCACAGCGAAAGGTTTGACAATCTGTGTTTGACGGGCAACGTCCACAATCCAAAAGCAAAACGCCAGCGCCAAAAATGCCCATCCGCCGGATACAATCACAAACGACAAAGTTGAAATGCGTTTTATTATTGGCGATATACCTGCCAGATCGAATCCATATCCGACTATGAGAAGTGCAATTCCGTATATCGACATTAGTTTCAGTTTATTAAATTTCGTAATAGATTGGTTTAGCAAGATCTGTCCGGCGATAGCGCCCCAGATAGTATGAGCGGCAGTTGGGATACAATTCACAGCAACCCATCCGCCTCCCTGATTAATCTTACCCATGAGAATCAGATCCATCCAAGTTCCAAAGTTTTTATCTATCACAAAAGGCTGGTCGAAGCCTTCGAGCGGAAAAAATCTATATGCAGCATCGGAAGCTGCGAGTATGCACAGCGAAATCGCAAACTGAAGCGAAGGTTTCAGTCGGATAAGTAGATATGTTATAATGATGGTTACGGACAATTGCGTCAGCACATTCCAAAGTTCCCACACAAGTTTTCTGGAATAAACGCATTGCAGACCGGTTCCCATGGCAAGCAGTATAAGGCAACGTTTGGCGATATGTTTGAAATTCATACCATAGTTTATCCCTTTTGCTTGACGGCGCGCCAATGACACAGGCATAGCAACTCCTACGATAAACATAAAAAACGGTTGTATAAGATCCCAGAATCTCAAGCCGTGCCACGGATGGTGAATCATCTGTGTCCATCCTGTATGATAATACAAGCCTGTTGTCTCCGCAATCAGCAGAAACATAATAAACCCACGAAAAAAATCTATAGATAAAATCCGATCTTTCATTTTTTTTGGACTTTTAGACGGACTTTTGGACTTTTGGACTGTTAGACTATTAGACGGACTTTTGGACTGTTAGACTATTCAGTATCCAAAAGTCCAAAAGTCTAACAGTCCAAAAGTCTAAAATTTCGGTTTACGATACACCCATGCGTCTTCGGGGCAATAGTCGAGGTCGAGGAAGTTTTCGAGTTCTCGTTCAGCCTCGGCGAGTGTGTCGTATGACTTTGCCGATACACAAGTTAAATCGCCCATACGGATTATAGTTGGGCTGTATCCGTGCGATTTGAAGGTGTTGAACATTCTGTCCACGTTCTCTTGTTCTTCGTAGCTTCCCACAATGATATGGTACTGTTTATCAACTTCGGCTACTGATTGCGATTTATTATCGCGTTCTTGCAGCTCGGCAAGTTTTTCGGCAGCGGCAGTACGCATACTATCCAGCAGGCGAATCTTCTCTTTGTCTTGTCTTTCTCTTTCGGCTAATTCGGCCTTGCCGGGTTTACCTAAAACGGAGGTATTGAACCATTCGCAGGAGCTTAATCCCACCACACAGAAGAGAGTAATGGATAATACAACCGTAACCGAGAATGCCATCAATGTTTTTTTCATATCAATAATTTATAAAAATAATTCATCATCCAAATAAATTTCACGAATCAAAGGTAGATACTTTTTCATTAAAAGAACTATCTTTGCCTGGTGTTTTTAATATAAAATAATACTTTTAACACAATTTAAATGATGACAAAGATGAAGAAAGTAACAGGTTTAGCTTGTTTTTTGATTTTATTTCAATTACAGCTTCGGGCAACGGGAGACACTGTAAACTTGCTCTTTGTGGGCGATGTGATGCAACATTTGCCACAGGTAAATGCGGCTTTCGAGGAGGGAAATTACAATTATGAGCCATGTTTTAGATATGTTAAAAATGAAATCGAGGCAGCAGGGCTTGCCTTGGCCAATCTGGAAACACCGCTGGGAGGCAAGCCATATTCCGGTTATCCGCGTTTCAGCGCTCCCGACCAGATTGCCTCTGCTCTCAAAGAGACTGGCTTCGATGTGCTGCTTACGGCCAACAATCATTCGTGCGACCGAAACGGCAAAGGAATTGGACGTACTATTAAAATGCTCGATTCCTTCGGAATAAAGCACACAGGCATGTTTGCCAATGCCGACGAGAGAGCAGAAAGGTATCCTCTGATGGTCGAAAAAAACGGCTTCAGAATAGCAATACTTAACTATACCTACGGAACAAATGGTATTCCGGTGGATAAACCTTATGTGGTGAATCTTATCGACACCGGAACGATGGTCAAAGATCTCGAAACAGCGAAACTCGCGGCTCCCGACCTGATAATCGCCTATCTTCATTGGGGAACGGAGTACGCCCGTAAACCCAACGAAAATCAAAAAGAGCTTGCTGATTTTCTGTATTGCAAAGGCGTACATTTGATAATCGGTTCGCATCCGCACGTCATACAGCATATCGAAAAACGATACCAGGCCAACGGTCGATGTCGCGGAGTGATAGCATATTCGCTCGGCAATTTTGTGTCGAACCAGTCGAACACAAATACCGACGGAGGCGCTGTTCTACGAGTATCAATAGTAAAAGACAGCACAGGAACTTTTGTCGCCGAAGCCGAATACGCTCTGGTTTGGGTGTATAAACCGGTGGAAAACAGAAAGCGAAAATACTTTATCTTGCCGGCTGCCGAATACGAAAACAATTCGAGCTTCATGGATCTTACGCATCAAAAGAAACTGAAAACTTTTATTGATAGCTCGCGCAAACTGCTCAACGAAGAAAATATAGGAGTGAAAGAGTTTCGATTTAATTAAGAATTAAGAATTAGCTGCGCAGTCTGGAATCAGAAAGTATCATACATTCAAAAAAGATCTGTGTGCAAAACGACAATCAAACCAACCTGCGTAGCGTCTTGATTCTTGGTTCTTGCAATCCTGAATCATGCTTGGTTAATATTCTATATCCCACAAAAACAGTCCTTTTGCTGGAACTGAAACTCCGGCTTTGCTTCTGTTGCCGGCTTTGAATATTTCGATAAAAGTTTTGTGGCTTATTTTTCCTAATCCCACGTCGAGCAGAGTTCCTACTGTGGCTCGCACCATGTTTCGCAAAAAGCGATCGGCCGACATGCTGAAAACCAGCGTTTCATCATCTTCCTTTGACCAGATGGCCAAACGGAGAGTGCAGATTCCGGTTTTGGCTCCCGAATGTTGTTTGCAAAAACTCGAAAAATCGTGTGTGCCAATTAGTTCCTGTCCTGCTTCGTTCATAGCCAAAATATCGAGTTGAGAGGGAAAAAAGTAGGAAAACTCATCAATAAAAACCGATTTACGCCTGTGTATGAAATATTTATATGTTCGTTCTACGGCGTCGAAACGTGCGTGAAATTTCGGACTTGTTTCTTGTAGTTCCGACACGGCTATATCCTGCGGAAGTATGCAGTTGAGCTTGAAAATCAACTCTTGCGTACAGTCGATTTCCTTGCAATCGAAGTGCGCCGTATAAGTTTTAGCATGTACTCCTGTGTCGGTACGTCCGCAGCCTATCGTTTCTATCTCGCTGTTTAACAGGACAGAGAGTGCGCGATTTAACTCGGCTTGAACCGTGTTTGCGTTTTTCTGCACTTGCCAGCCGTGATAATTAGTGCCTTTGTACGATAAATCTATGCGATATCTTTTCATTTGTCAGTTTGCACGATATCGGCTTGACGTAGTTTGAAAATCAAACGTTTAATCACGATAATCTTTTAAACTTTCCATCAGTTTACGTCGCGAAAAAAATATCCTGCTTTTCACTGTACCGATTTTTAAACCAAGTGCTTCAGCTATTTCTTTGTATTTGTATCCAAAAGTGTGCATCCGAAAGGGGATGCGCAATTCCGATTCAAGAGCGTCAATCATGCAGTTGATTTCGATCAACGCATACGAAGATTCAGCATTGTTCGGGCCTGGACGACTGTTTATGATAAATTGATTGTCGCTCGAATCGAAAGTCAATGTATGTGTGATATTTCTGCGATAATTGTTTATAAAAGTATTACGCATAATAGCGAAAAGCCAAGCTCGTAAATTACTTTTGTCGTCGTATTGTCCATTGCTACTCAAGGCTTTTAAAAAAGTATCCTGCACCAAATCTCTGGCGTCGTCGCTGTCAGGGCTAAGACTGTATGCGAATTTTGTCAGGCTGTCTTTAAGCGCAATCAAGTCTGTGTCAAATGTTTTTGATCTCATTATGTCAATTTTTTAAATGTGTGCCTGTTCATAAATAGAATGCAAAGTTACTACGCTTTTTTGAAAACCTACATTCCCACAAAGTTTTTCTTTAATTCCCACAAAGCTCACAAAGCTCACAAAGTTTTTCTTTAATTCCCACAAAGAACACAAAGAACACAAAGTTTTTTCTTTAATTCCCACAAAGAACACAAAGAACACAAAGTTTTTTCTTTAATTCCCACAAAGAACACAAAGAACACAAAGTTTTTTCTTTACATAAAGTTCACAAAGTTTTTTCTTTAATTCCCACAAAGCTCACAAAGTTCACAAAGTTCTTCTCTTAACCAGCCTGCGCGTCTTGACTCTTGGTTCTTGAAATCCTGAATCCAGCCTGCGTAGCGTCTTGACTCTTGGTTCTTGAAATCCTGGCTCATAATTCATAATTCATAATTCATAATTCCTAATTCACAATTATCCTCATGGCCAAGTTACTGCTGCTTGCACGGAGGACATTTCATACCATATAAGTCCGCCGCTGATTGTTGCTTTACGATTTAGAATAACTTTCAGACCATTAGTAAGTTCGTATGAATTTCCTTTGTAATTGACACGGACGCGATATAAGCCGCCTTTTGTTATGTATAGCTTTGTGCCTGAGGCTGTTGCTTCGGACGTCCAATTAAGGCCGTCGTCGTCGGAATAAAACCAATCGTATGTGGCGCCCGGATAATGGAAGGTCAATACTATGTACGGACGACGCGAACAGGAATCGCGCAAAGCAAATTCCGGACGACGTAATAAATTGATTATCACGCTGGCTTCGCGACATACGGTATTTGTGGAATTGCATACTCTGTATTTGATAGTGTCGCGACGTCCGCCCGAAAGAGAACAAGTCAAACCGCTACCTCCCGAATTATTGTATATCAGATTATTACCTGCAATACTTGCCGAGCCGTACTTCGGGGTTTTCGATACGCTAACTGTCGCGCCGGTAGGTATTTCGTCGTTAGAGAGAATATCTATAGTCTCTGATCCACAGGTCATTATCGAATAATAATCGTTTGCGAGATTCATGATATTCGATTCCATTGACACTGTGTTTGAGCTGAGCGTGTCGGTCGTGCTGCAGAATACAAAATGCGCTGTGTTAGATACATAGCTTGTACCTTCGCCCACTTTTACCATGAAAGTGCGCGATTGAAACTGACCGGCATTTACTGAAACGCTGTTCCAGCGAGCCACATTAGAGAGGTAATTGTCGGCGCCGCTAATATACTGTGTACCAGCCGGTACGGTGTCGAAAATCTGTACGCACATCGGATATACCGATTTATTCTCAAACTCAATTCTGTATATCAGCGTATCGCCCTTGACGAATTCCGTGGCGCCGGGTTTACTTTTGACGGAAACTTCTTTCTTAAAACTGTACAGTTCACCAAGTTCCAGCATGTAATCTTCCACTTCGCCGTTGCCTAAATTGCGGACGGGGTCGTCGATGGCTGTTCCCGTCATGGTTTGTGTGGTGATTCTAAGTCGCAGATACATACTATCGTTACGTAGATAGTTATAGGCCGATCCCGTGCCGATAAGAAGTACATTCGCATTGTTCGAGCCGGGAGCAACTGTTGTTTGTCCAATCAGTTCATTCACAGAATATTTTAAATTCTTATTGACGTCTATCCATGCGTATATTCGGGCGGTCATCAGGGTTTTGTTTGTAGCTTTGAGATTCAGTCTGAGCTGTCCGCTATTAGCCTGTATTCCAGAAGTTACAAGATCCACAAATCCGAGACCGTCATAAGTCAGGTCGAGTGCATCGTCGTTCTGCGCCGTATTTGCAAGTCGAGTTGGAGCCGGAACGCTCTGAACCTTCGATAGTTCAAGGCCTCCCAAATAAACGCAGCCGCTGATTACATGTTCAGCTATGCCATACGCTGCTGGCCCGTCGCTGTAGCTCAGCATGTTACGATCAACTTCGCCTTCGGGATGCGACGGAATGTTAATAGTCGCCTGTTCTGTGCTACAAAAATCTTTTACATAGACGGTATGCGAGCCGGAGCTTTGTCCGGGAATAACGATATTCGGAGTATTGGATACAATCCAACTTGTCTCTGAATCAACTCTATACTCGAAAGGCAAGGCGCCTCCGTTCACCGTAGCAAAGATCACGCTACCTTTGTTGTCGCAGCCTATCAGATGTTCATAACTAAGTGTAATGCTGTTTATTCCACCGATATATATCGGAACCTGAGCCTGCCTTTCGGGTGAACTTTCGCAAACGCCGTCGCCCGATACGCTGACGCGGAAAACTGTGTTTGAACTGATGCCCGAAACCGAATATGTCGGCCCTGTATACAAAAGAGTGTATGATGCGTTATACCAGCGATATACCGGATTTGTCAGCGTTGCCGTGGTTGAGGCTGTAAAGCTACCGGAAAAAGTACCGCAAGCGCGTCCATCTATCGGATTTACTGTTACTAACGCTCCTTGACCCGACTGTATGCTTATCTGCGCTTGCCGCCGGTTTTGAGGTGTGGTTTCGCAGAAATTATCGCCTTTAACAGCCGCGTAGTAAATCATATTTGTCCGCACATTTGGCACTACAAGCGTCGGGCCGGTGTGCAGCAAAGTTGCAGTATCCGAAGTATTTCTATACCAATAATATATCGGATTGATTATTGCAGGATCGGCCACAGCCGTCAGCGTAGCGGTGGAGTTGAAACAAACCGAAACATTGTTCACGTTCAGCAAATGCTGATATGCCGAAGTGTTGAGGCTGGGCTGAATCCGTGTACGCATTGATTCGCAATGAGTTCCGGCAGCTGTTATCCAATAATAGCTTGCAGGATAAACGGTGTTGAACTCCACCGAAACATCGCTGCCCGGCTGTGTATCAAGCAATATCCCGCCGGAGGTATATAGACGGTAAGTGAGCGAATCGGCCGGATCTTTTATGCTGATAGTCAGCGGATCGTTATAGCATCCCGGAGGAATAATATCCGCTATCGGTCCCGAAGGCGAGTAGAGCGAGTGCAGGGTGATTTTCACCATCGGACTTTCGCACTCGGTGGTGGCAAAGATCTGTTTTACATAGTATTCCTTATCAGTATAGCTGTTGAAAGCTACCGAATTGATTTCGCCGGAACTCATTTCGGTGAGATAGGGGCCAACGTAATGATACCACCTGAGCAGACAGCCCGGCGAGGCTACCGCCTTTACCGAATCGGCCAGATTGAAGGCCGCGCCTCCGTAACAGCCATTGAGCCAGGTGTATTGTACCGATGGCGCCGAGGGACTGTTGTAAACCGAAACATAAATTGAGTCCTTCACATAAGGCGAAGCCGAGCAGAGAGGCACCTGCACCGAAACCTTATACCAGCCGCTCATGCCTGTGGTGCTGTGCGGACGCTTCTGATTTTGCCCCGTGTGCGTACTGCCGTCTGGCCAGGTCCAGTTATATATGGCGCCCGGCCCCAGCGAGTAGCAATTGACTTTCAATGTGTCGCCTGCGCAGTATTTGCCGCCGGTGGGCGTGTAGAGTATGTGCGGATTGTTGAGGTCAAGAACCAAACGATCTTTTTTGTGCAGAAATCCCTGACAGGCAAGAGCTATGGCTTCCGCGCTTTCGTCGGTGATGATATATTCGAGCAACTCGTTGGGGTCGCCATAAGTAAACGTGCCGGTATAATTAGTCAGAGTATCGCCGTCTTTTTTGATTATCTGATATTTAAACGGCCCGTTTCCATAGCCTCCCGTAGCAACTAAACCTATCTGACCCACTGTCTCGCCAACGCACACAAAGGCGTAAGTCAAATCGGGATCAAGAGCCGGCAAGGGCTGTTTGTATTTAACTTCCTTAACCTGAACTCCGTACCAATAATTTCCCCAGTAGCCCCAGTTATAATCGTTGCTGTTCCATGCGCTCATGGCTATATAATATGTGCCGTTGCGCTGCAATTGCAGAGAATCGCCCTGATAAACCACTCGCCTGTCGTAATCGTTTGAGTTAGCCACTGTTCCGTCTTCAAGCACAAGACGGTCTATCCAGAAAAAAGTTCTGTGAGATGTGCCGGGTACGGTAATCGTTCCCGTAGGATGCAGTGTTCGTCCGAGGCAGTTTATCTTCAGGGTGTAATCTAAGGAATCGCTTATATATGAGGCTTGAGGCACATACATTGTTACAATAACCACATCTCCGCAGGCTCCGTCTGTAATCTTGAAGGTATAAGTGCCCGGATAGGCTTCAGCCCATGAAAAAGCCATTCTATCTGTCTCAGTCATGTAGCCATTAGAATTATTATAATCACCATTATTCCCTCCGGTAAAATCCTCATGAAAGGGATATACCGTATAAAGCCCGCTCGGTACTGTAATGCTTGTATGCCTTGGAGGATGCCCTGCCGGATAGTTTGTACATTCTATAATAGTTCCTCCGGGTATGGTTAAACTCCAATCGTTAGTGCTTATACCTGCTGATACCTTATCTATATTAAAACGATTTATATGATAATTAGAATTATAGCCGCCATTCCGCCAAAATATATAATGATTGTTTGCATCTGCCCGATAGTTGGCGTGTACTTCAGGCATGGTAAAAGTAACAGTGTCTCTGTCGCCGCAGGGACTCAAAATTTCAAACTTATGTACTCCGGGCAATATTATGCTTGGAGGCGTGTACATATCTTCGTAAGTGTCGTAGTTTGAATTAGAGTTATTGTTATCTTTTATCCAGTGTCTGTCGGCAAAGGGAAATACCGGCAAATGAGCCTTGTCTGCCGGAATAGTAATTACAGAATCGGGAATAGCCTGCCCGGGAGGCCCTGAAAGATAGGTAATAACCGTGCCTGGCATAAATACATTCACTGAATGATGATATCCTCTGTTAGAACGATAATAATATGAGTACACATACAAACGCGGCTCGCCATTTACTGTAGTAGTCTGATGGTTAAATGGGCCGGAAGAATAGGAACTTGTATTATAGCCGTTATACCAATATTCTGTGCTATTATTGCTTTGTAAATACAGGTATCCGGTAGCTCCGTTTTCGGTGCAGGAGCCTAATTGCTGCACTTGTGCAAGGTATTTGTATTTGTAAAACTTCACAGAATCAATGCTATTGATGTTGTAATAATTCCGATAAATAGAAGAAAAATATTCAACCCCGTCGGCGTCGGTAAAGGTGATTTTATAGCTTCCATAAGGCAGGGTTCCTATTAAACTGTCCTTTGGTATGGTGTACAGTCTGGAGTCCAAAGCTTCCGGAGAACTTCCCCAATTATCTCTCAATGAAGCATTGTCGCCACGTACGTATGGTATGGTTTTAGTAAGTACCGGCGCGCCTCCGTTGGCGGGAGTTACCCTTACCGTTACCGGATAAGTTAAAAATGGATTACGTCCGGAATACCAGTTATAATAACTATATTGATAGATAGTATATTCAACAGGTTTTACATACAGATCGCCGGTTCCGGTGCAGCCCTTGTTGTCCATTGTATAAGTAGCTCCCGGATGTCGGAGATCGAAATAGTTCAGAGTATCCGACCAGTCTGTAGCAGTTTTTGCCTTCAGCACAAATGATACCGGACTTGGAGTATCATAGCCATTGTTAGGCTGTCCGTACATATCGCTAAAGCGCAAATTATCCAACTCAAGTACGAAAAAATATTTATAATACACATAGCGATAGTAATAGTCCGGGCCGCTGTAACTATATTCATTTACTTTCATGCTGTCGAGCGCCAAACCAAGTTTTTTATTTGCCGTATTGTCATTTTCCACCAAGGCAATATCGAAATTTTTAATTCCACTGTTATATATTGAATAGCCACGAATTGTATCGCCTCCGTACCACTGTTCATAATACTGTATGTCGTAACTGTAATTGTTATTCCCGAAATAATATTGAAAGGAAGCATAATCAGGATGGGTATTGTTGTAGTAAGAACAAAAAAAGGGGCGAATTGTAAGAGCAATTTTTTTGTCATCGTCCATTTGCCAGGCTGAAAACACCAATTGTCTATTGCTGTTCGAAGTACAAGAGTTCCAAGCTTCATGCCATATTCTCGGAATCACCAATTCCTCAAGCATAAATACTTGTGCAGGTGCATTAGTACCGCAGTCGTCTTTCAGGGCAAAGGTATAAGATCCGGCAGGCAAGTCGGTGATATTCAGTGTATTTTGAGATGCTTGGGCCTGGTCGCGGGTAAGGGTAAAGTTAGTTTGGCCGGTGTAAGCAGCAGGATGAGCGGTCATTATGGCAGTATATGGAGCTTTGCCTCCCTCGAAACGAATAGGAATTCGTCCGATGGCGGTGCCGCCTTTCAGAGGCTTGATAACGCCCGACACATAAACGTACATATTCGGCACCACATAATTTCCGGTGATTTTCACTTCGCCGAGGTAGTAAACGCTGTCCAAGCTGGAAGTTTTGCATCGAGCGGCAACCCTGACGTCGTAAGTTCCGCGCGGCACATTCATCAGCACAGTAGTATCCTGAAAAGCAGGTGGATAACTCGAAGAAGTTTTTGCAAACAATCCGCAGCGGATATTTATAAAACGCGAGGTATCAACAATATTGATTCTTACCGTACCATTCGCCTCGCAGTCGGAATTTGTTTTAGTAACCGAAGCCGAAAGCTCGCACTGAGCCGCAGCCTCAAAGCCGCACAAAGCAGCAACAAGTATCAGAAAAAGCCTCATATCTAAAGAATTATGAATTATGAATTATGAATTATTTTGTCTAAAAGTCCAAAAGTCTAACAGTCCAAAAGTCTAACAGTCCAAAAGTCTAACAGTCCAAAAGTCTAACAGTCCAAAAGTCTAACAGTCCAAAAGTCCAACAGTCCGCGTAGCCCTGAGGTGGCGGGAGTTTCCACCACCTGTTGATTTGGGTATTTGAGGGCATACCCTTCGGAAAAAATAAGCTCGCGCTTCAACTTAAACACCGAGACGCCGAAGAAGCCGCCGAGTAATCTCAGATAGCATCTTAGTTTCTCCGTGTTTAAGTCCCTCATTTGAAGTTATTTTTTAGCTTTTTTCAGCTTCATTTCTATGAACGATTTCACCGGCCCTCCTCTATTGGTAAACGACGAGATGGAAAGCTTTATTTGTCCATCCTGATACAGATAGTCGTAGCTACGCATCGAGATTGAGTTTTGTTCGATTGGTTTTGGCTGCGCCGGCTGCGCCGGTTGCGGCGCCGGTTTCACACCTTCAGGAAACTGAGGAGCAGGCGTTTGCGGCGCTTGTGCCGGCATAGCAGTACGAAGCGCAAAGGTATTGAATTTGTTACCTTCTATGGAATATCTGAAATTCTGACCGTTAATCATGCAGTTATTTCCGTTGATACTCATAACACGCACAATACCATCATTTCCGGCGATTTCCTCTTCTTTGGCCTCTCGTCGGATTTCTTCCCCTGTAATCATCGATGAATCACGTATTTCGACCTTTTCCAAAGTCCATAAACCATCGATGACCTGTCCCTCCGAAATCAAAGGGATGAAGAATTGTAGTACAACAAACAGTTTTTTCATACAATCAATTGACAATAAATACACTAAACCTGATGCTTTCGCTTCCAGCTAATAGAGGCTAACTTCGTTTTTTGTTAATTTGGAGACAACCTCTGTTTAACTTCGAGTTGCAAATGTATAGCATTTATTCTACCCGACCTTCACTTCGAAAATATTTTAACACTTCGCAAATAGCCGATTTTTAATAAAACATTTATTTTTAATAGATTATGTATTTCATCTCTTGACAATTTTAACACTTCTCCCTTAAAATTGTGGTTCTGATTTGGGGTCGATTTATGGAGATTTTGGATAGATTCGTGCAATTTTCGAGCAGAAGGCAGAAGGCAGAAGGCAGAAAGCAAAAAAAAGCAGAAGGCAGAAGGCAGAAGGCAGAAGGCAGAAGGCAGAAGGCAGAAGGCAGAAGGCAGAAGGCAGAAGGCAGAAGGCAGAAGGCAG
>JAITGD010000012.1 GCA_031280885.1 Prevotellaceae bacterium
GTTTCGGGTATATTTTATCGGCATTGTCCAATGTATTCTGAATGAAATTCCAGAGCGAGTCTTTGGAATAATATTCGTAGAGTTGCCTTGCTATACGGAACAAATGCGTATCTATCACCTCTTTGAACAGTTGTTCCTTGCTTTCGAAGTGATGATAAAAAGCGCCGTTGGACAAGCCCGTTTCGCGGATAATCTCCTTTAACGTAACCGCTTTGTAACTCTTCTTCATAAAAAGCAGGCAGGCGGTCTCCAAAATGTGCTGTTTCGTATCTTTTTTTACGTTCATATCAAAGATTCGTATCTATCTTTTTAATTCATATCTACATCAAAAAAACAGAGTAAATACTCTGCAAAGGTAAATATAATTTTTAAACTGCAAAATTTTTGAGGAAAAAACACAAAAGGCACAAAATCTCAAATTGCTTTTCGATATTATGCCCTTTTGGAAATCTCTGTAAAATAAGCCAATAGGCCTTTGAACTATCTTTGCTACACTCCGCTGAATGAGCTGAATCCGCCATCGACAGGCATTACTATTCCGGTAACGAAACTTGCGGCCTCGCTGCACAGAAACTGTACCGCTCCGTTGAGTTCCGAAATGTCGCCGAAACGTTTCATGGGCGTTTTGGCAAGAACTTTTTCGCTGCGTTCGGTGAGCGAGCCGTCGGGATTGATAAGTACCGAGCGATTCTGATCGCCGATAAAAAATCCCGGAGCTATGGCATTTACGCGCACTCCGTCGCCGTATTTCATCGCCATTTCCATCGCGAGCCACTGCGTGAAATTACTGATTCCGGTTTTCGCCACCGAGTATCCGGGTACGCGGGTAATTGCCGCATAAGCCGTCATCGACGAGACGTTTACAATGGAACCGCTTTTTCGCTCGGCCATCGCCTTGCCGAAAACCAGCGAAGGATATACCGTGCCGTTGAGATTTAGCGCTGTAACTTTCTCCCATTCCGATATTTGCATATCGAAAATTGATTGTTCCGCTGCGAGTGTCGCGCCGGGAGTATTGCCGCCGGCAATGTTCAGCAGAATGTCTATTTGTCCCCAACGTTCTATTACGTTGCGCGATACAGCTTCGAGGCTGTCAATGTCGAGGACATTGCCGACTATGCCAATGGCTTCGCCGCCAAGCGCCAGCAATTCTTCGACACGAGAGTCGAGCTGTTCCTGACGAATGTCGAGGGCAACGACGCGAGCGCCCTGTTGCACAAAATGTTTCGCGATATTTCCGCCGAGCACTCCGCCGGCTCCGGTGATTATCGCCACCTTTCCTGAAATACTGAATAATTCGTTCATGATTTGTTATTTATCGTTTTTTGTTAATGTATTTTTCAATCAATTTTATTATGATTTTTCTACGCAGTTTTTCCGTCGATTTGTTTGACTGCCGCCGTAACGCCCATCAGTTGGGCGAAAGCGTACATTCGTCCGAGAAAAGAATATCCCGGATTGTATTGTTTATCAATGTCGTCGAGCATCAAAGGTCCGTGGTCGATACGCATCGGGAGGTCGGGATTTTCGCGTTCGAAAATGCGCACGAGTTCGACGACGTGGCCGCGTCCTTCGAGGTGCGAGGCTTCGAGAACGTAACCATCGGAATCGACTTCGGTGCTGCGAAGGTGTACAAAATGAGTGCGTTTTGCGAATCGTCTTGCAAGTTCGATCACGTCGTTATGCAAACCCGAACTTAGCGAACCTGCACAGAAAGTCAGTCCGTTACAGGGATTATCGACGGCTTTCAGAAACCATTCGATATCGTCGGCGGAGGTAACAATGCGCGGCAAACCAAGCACGGCAAAGGGCGGATCGTCGGGGTGTACGCAGAGTTTCACTCCGTATTCTTCGGCTACTGGAACGACCTGTTGCAGAAAGTGTTTCATATTCGCTCGCAGTTGTTCGCGGTCGATACCTTCGTACAAAGCGAGCAGTTTTTTGAAAAGTTCTACGGGATTTTTATCGCCTTCGCGAATATTTCCGCTCACGAAACCCTGAGTTTTTACAATGATTGTATCGACAAGTTCGTCTTTTTCGGCTTCGGTAATCGTTTCATTCAGAGCGTACATTTGCCGGAGGATATTTTCTGGATAATCGCGTTCGGCGTCTTTTCGCTTGAGTATAAAGCAGTCGAAATAGGCAAATCGCACGGGGTCGAAAAATAGCGAGTAAGTTCCGTCTCCCTTGGGTTTGCGCAAGTCGGTGCGTATCCAGTCGATAACCGGCATAAAGTTGTAACACACGGTTTTAACTCCCGCTTTGCCTAAATTTGCCAGACTTACTTTGTAGTTTTCAATCAGCGTGTTGCAGTCTTTTCCTCCGTATTTTATGGCTTCGGACACGGGCAAACTTTCGACTACCGACCATCGTAAACCGTGTTTTTCAATATGATTTTTGACTTCGTTTATCGCTTCCGAAGTCCAGATTTCACCGTTCGGCACATCGTGCAGCGAAGTTACAATGCCCTCAACTCCAATTTGTTTGAGCATATCAAGCGTAATGCTGTCTTTTTTGCCGAACCATCTCCATGTTCTTTCCATTGTTTTGTAGTTTTTTAGTTCAAATTTACAATACAGCCTTGTTCGTTAATTCTTAAATGAATCCATTATAAATCTATCAAAAGACAAAAGTATTGCTTTTTTCAATACGTGATATTGAGAAAATCGAAGGCCATTAGCATAGTTGTCAAAAATGACTAATTTTATGCCGTGAATTATAAAGTACGGAATTGCTGTTATGAGATATATTAATCCATATACTTATTTCGGCTTCAAGAAGTTGTTAGATTGAATTAAAATTAAATCATGAAAAAAATAGCGGTAATACTTTCGGGCTGCGGGGTGTTCGACGGCGCCGAAATACACGAGGCGACGCTGACTATGCTGGCCATCAAAAAAGCAGGATGCGACTATCGGATCTTCGCTCCCGACAGAGAACAGGCGGATGTAATGAATCATCTTACGGGAAAGCCTGCGCGGGAAAGTCGCAATGTGCTGGTAGAAGCGGCGCGAATAGCGAGGGGCAAGGCCGAATCGCTGACGGAATTTAAAGCAGATGAGTACGATGCGCTGATTATGCCCGGAGGCTTCGGCGCGGCCAAAAACCTGTGCGACTTTGCCTCGAAGGGAGCCGATTTCGCGGTAATCCCCGAATTGGAAAAAGCCCTGAAACGCATGAACGAACTCGGCAAACCGATAGGCGCCTTATGTATTTCGCCGGTAATACTTGCAAAAGTCTTCAAAGGATGCGAAGTAACGGTGGGCGCAAAGGGCGGAGAATCGGCCATAATTGAACAAATCGGTTCGACGCACGTGGAAAAAAGCCACGCAGAATTGGCGATAGACCGTAAATATAAATTAGTTACCACTCCTTGTTACATGCTCGACGCCGACATTGTTCAAATAGCCGAAGGCGCCGACAATCTGGTGAAAGCGGTAATCGATTTATGCGTTTAAGAAACAGGTAAACTTTATGGAACTCAGAAATAAAGCAGGATACGAAAAACTTAACGAACCGGAGGACGCCGCAAAAACCGCAGAACTTGCCGAGCATTATGCAAAAATATTGACTCTGCTGGGAGAAGACAGTGGTCGTGAAGGTTTGCTGAAAACGCCCGAAAGAGTGGCACGAGCAATGCAATTTCTCACTCAAGGTTACGACATTGATCCTATGGCCATTCTTAATTCGGCCAAATTCAAGGAGGAGTACAGGCAAATGGTCTTAGTCAAAGACATTGAGCTGTTTTCGCTCTGCGAGCATCACATCTTGCCCTTCTACGGAAAGGCGCACGTGGCGTATATTCCTAACGGATACATCACGGGATTGAGCAAGATAGCCCGAACGGTGGACGCTTTCGCCCGACGATTGCAGGTACAGGAAAGGCTCACCGTCCAAATACGCGACTGCATAGGCGAAACCCTCCGTCCGCTCGGCGTGGCGGTGGTGATAGAGGCCGCGCACATGTGTATGCAAATACGCGGAGTGCAAAAGCAACATTCGGTAACGGTAACATCAGCATTCACAGGAACTTTCCTGAAAGATCACAGAACGCGCGAAGAGTTTTTTCATCTCGTGGGATTGACCCCAAATTATTAACCGTAATTTCGACTCGGAGTATCATTGGCAATTCTATGTATCGACGTTTAAAATTCAAAATTCGAGGCCGGAGCATAGCCGTCGCCTTGTTGCTTGTCTGCATGAATCTTGCGGCGCAGGGGCCAAGCACGCCCGATTTTCGCTCGCTCAGCATCGACCCGTCCACCGGAAGGGTAGTGTTGAAATGGCGCTCGCCCCGACCGGAACAGTCGGTAACACAGCACGAAGTGTCGCGCAAACCGTACACAAGTCCGAACTATTCTTTTGAAAATCCGGCCACCGCCCTCGTCCCAATGCCCGACACTACATACGAAGAAACGGT
>JAITGD010000015.1 GCA_031280885.1 Prevotellaceae bacterium
ATATAAACCGTTTCATTTTTTATCGAAAAGATAATCGCCATCTTTTTATAAGTGATATGGCGGGCTTTTTCGCCAAACATTTTCTGAACATATTCATTCTTTCCGATAGAGACGGCAAAATACGAAAGTTTTTCAATAGCATCATCCAAGCCCTGCATGTATCTATCGGAAGCATCGGTGGACGATAAATCTTCAATAAAATAAGCAAGTCTGGCGCCGTCAGCGTAAGCCCTTTTGGATATTCTGATTTTAAATTTTTTCATGATGTCCGCACATCAACGTTCTTACGGGACAATATTTTGTACATCATTTCACGGGTTTCTTCCCAGGTGTATCCGATTGGATCACCGTTTTCGTCGCAGGGAATTTCGTCGTCGGGTCCGTCGGCAAGTATTTCAGCTCTCATGCGATTCAGTTCTTCCTCCGAGAAATGGGGAAAATCGTCAAGTTCATCGTCTTCGTCAAACGTAAATTCAAAATCTCTAAGTTTTCCGGCTTTGGGGTTTTCAATAACTTGGCGGAGAATGTCTCTGCCAATTTCGGTGGTTTCGTCAATATTTATAACTGTCATAATACAAATTTTTATTGCAAAGGTAGCAAATAATATTGAATTAATTAAGAGCGATTCAGCACCTCAAACTTTTTTTGAACCAATTTTTTATTAACTTGCAACGAATTTTTAAATCGTGTTTTATGGGAATATTTTGCTGCATCGTAATTGGTATCTGGTTGTTAGTGAAACTTGTCTTCTATGCAATTGTTGGCATATATGGACTTTTTTTCTACTGGCCATACGTCTTCATAAAAGCTCTTCGTGAAACTATTCGCGAAGAACGCGCCAGAAAACCTCACAGGTAATTCCATTCGCCCCTCGCTTCGCTTGCGTCCTTTTCCTGCGTGCGCAAAAATCCAAGTTGTGCAATAACGTCAGCCCATTCACTGTCTGCCATTGCCGATGCGTCGCGGCGCAGATAGTACTATATGGCAGTATCGAGCAAGCCAATCCAGTTATTCTGCACCAGCGCCGACTGTTTCATAACTCTTAATTCTTAATTCTTAATTCTTAATTGACTGCGTAGCTGTCTTGGCTCTTGGTTCTTGTAATCCTGAATCCCTCTTGGTTCTTGAAATCTTGGCTCTTGGTTCTTGTAATTAAATCTTAACTCCCCTTTAACGATTACGAAATATAATAGCTATTCCTTTGCAGCATGAAATTTAAAAGTAATATATGGTATTAAAGTATCGAATTGAATTATTTATTTTACTGATTTTCTTATTGATTACGAGTAACAAGATAGCGGCTCAAAATGGGATTGTCAAGGGAAACGTTATCGACAAAAAGACCGGCGAGGCTTTGATTGGCGCCGGAGTAACTATTGAATCCTTAAAAAGGGCTGTAGCTACTGATTATGAGGGAGGATACTCCTTGTCGAATCTTCCGACGGGGGTATATGTATTAAAGGTCTCGTCGGTGGCTTACAAAACTACGGAATTGACTGAGGTTGAGGTTACAGATGGACAAACTTCGACGGTTAATATAGCTCTCGAAGAAGAAGCCGCGGTGCTTGGCGCTGCGGTAGTAACAAGCGCTCGACGGATGAATTCCGAAGTGTCGATGATTCAGGCACAAAAGGCTTCATTGACGGTGGTAAGCGGAGTGTCGTCGCAACAAATAGCGCGGACGCAGGATAGAGATGCTTCGGAGGTTATCAAAAGAATTCCGGGCATATCGATAATGGACGACAAGTTTGTGGTTTCAAGAGGATTATCACAACGATACAATAATGTATGGGTAAATAATGCCGCAGTGCCAAGTTCCGAATCCGACACGCGGTCTTTTTCTTTTGATATAATACCAAGCTCACAGATTGAAAATGTGATCATTGTAAAATCGCCAACGCCGGAATTACCTGCGGATTTTTCCGGTGGATTTATCAAAATAGAAACTAAAAACATGCCGGTCGAAAATTCGCTGGCTTTATCTTATGGGTTGAATATCAATACCAGCGCTCAGTTTCACGATTTTCTTTATGCCAAGGGAAGTTCTACTGATTTTCTGGGATTCGATAACGGTTTTCGCAGTATGAAAGGCGTGCCGTACAGACTTATCAACGAAAATCCTGTTATAGTCGAAAAGTTCACAAAGACAGGCTTTAACAACGACTGGGAGATCAATATAAAAAAGCCCATACCCGATCAGCGTTTTTCGGCAGCGCTCAATCGCCGTTTCAAGCTCGGCGGCGGAAGGAAATTAGGGCTGATTGCTGCCGTAAACTACGGATATAGCAGTCGTACTCAGGCTGATATGAAAAATGCACGTTTTGGAGTTTATGACGCCGTGCGCGACGAAGCGGTGTATCTTTATAAATATACCGACAATGCGTATTATGTCGATGCAAAACTTGGTGGATTGCTGAATGTCAGCTTTATACCTAATGATAAAAACAAATTTGAGCTGAGAAATATTTTCAATCAGCTGGGACGCGATAAATATACTTTTCGCTCGGGATATCAGTATATTAGTGGATATTACGATCAAGAAAAACATGAATACATGTACAGCAGCCGCATGTCTTATTCGGGACAAATGAGCGGGAAACATACATTTAATCAATCGGATAAGATAGATTGGACGCTTGGATTTTCGTATGCAAACAAAAATCAGCCCGACCGACGAATTATCGACCGTGAAGAAAATAATTTTGTGGGCGACAGACATTACGGACAGATGCGAATCACTCAAAATGACGTTTTTAGAGATTTTATCACTTTGAAAGAATTTATTTATTCTGCGACGGGCAATTATGAGCGCGAGTTGAGTTTTGGGAATTTCAAACCTCTGCTAAAGACCGGTCTTTATGGCGAATATCGAACTCGAAAATATAGAAACAGAGCTTTTTATTATCGCTGGAAAGAAGGTTCTTTCGACAGTAATTTTCCGTATCGTCCTGTGATTGACTCGATATTGACGGTCGAGAATTTTGGCGCCGACAAGCTCTATTTATACGAGGATACCGACAATCGTAACAGTTATTCAGGCAGTAACGCGCTTGGCGCGGCTTATTTTGCTTTAAATTTTCCTATGGGAAAATTTAATCTTTACGCCGGTCTGCGTTTCGAGTATAATCTAATGACACTCAAGAGCTACACCTCCATCAAGGAATACGGCACAAAGGAATTGCTTTATCCTTATGCCGATTTTTTTCCCTCGCTCAACGCTACTTATAATTTCAACAGAAAGCATTTACTCAGAGCGGCTTTCGGAGTTTCTATCAACCGTCAGGAATTTCGCGAAGTTTCGCCCTCGGTTTACTACGATTTCGATCTTTTCAGCTCCGTTATGGGAAATCCGAAGTTGAACAGAGCGAAAATCCAAAATTTTGATCTTCGTTATGAATTTTATCCTTCGTCGGCCGAAATGATTTCTGTTGCAGTGTTTTACAAGCATTTTATCAATCCGATAGAATGGACCTATCTCGACGCCGGCGGAAGTTACACTTTCACTTTCGATAACGCTGCGCGAGCAAATAATTTAGGGCTTGAAATAGACGTCAAAAAAAGTCTTGATTTCGTGGGAATGAATAATTTCTCGGTGTTGTTTAACGGCTCGATTATCAAGAGTAAAGTGATGTTTACCGAAGGCAGCATGGAGCACGACCGCCCCATGCAAGGTCAATCGCCGTACATAATAAATGCCGGTTTGTTTTACCAAAGCAGCAAGGCGGGGCTGAGTTTGGCGGCGATGTATAACGTTATAGGAAAGCGTATTATCGGAATTGGCAAGGTCGATTCCAGCGAAGGCAGCACCATCAATAGCGATGTGCCTGATATGTACGAAATTCCACGCAATGTTATCGATTTATCTATAAGTAAAAAATTTGGTAAGAGATTAGAACTCAATATGTCGATACGCGATTTGCTTGCCGACAAATCAATATTCAAACAATTTCCAAAATTTTACGACGAGGCCGGACGTCTTCATTCTCGCGAACAGACTACTCGCGAGTTTAAGCCCGGACGAAATATTTCATTAACAATTAAAGTGAATTTATAAAAGAAATTTATTCATCAAAAAAAATATTATTATTATGAAAACATTAAAACAAATTTTTTTCTTGACAGCGCTTTTTTGCGCCTCATTAGCAACGGTTTCCTGCGATAGCGAGGATCCTGTACCGGTAAATCCCGTTCTTTCCAAGAGCGAGATTGTACTCAAACCTTCTTCTTCGGCAGAAATCAGCATTTCGGGCGGCACAGCGCCCTATACTGCAAGTAGTTCGGCAACTTCGGTGGCCACGGCCACTGTCAGCGGTTCAACTCTGACGATTAATGCTGTATCGCTTGGAAACACCACTGTTACAGTAGCTACGGCCGATTATGGTTCGGCGACTTTGAAGGTCAGTGTCAGCGAGCTTGAACTTTCGCAGACAACGCTTTCGCTTGCTCTTAATGCTTCGGGCAGCGTAACTGCCGGCGGCGGAACGGCTCCATACACGGCGAACAGTCTTACTGAAGGAGTTACGGCTTCCGTCAGCGGAAATAACATCAATGTGCAGTCTTCTGATTATGAGGGAATCGCTGAGGTATCCGTAGTATCATCCGAAGGTCTCGAAGCTCTGCTTCAGGTCAATGTAAGTTCGCCGATAGATCCAATCCTTTTTGTAAATAATACGCAAATCGGCAACGGAGATCAACAGTTTGAAATCAAACGTAACATCAAGCTGATGAAGGGTGTATATCTTATGAAAGGATGGGTGTACATCACCGACGGTTTTTCTCTTACTCTGGCTGCAGGCACTGTAATCAAAGGAGATAAAGCAACTAAAGCCGCTCTGATTGTCGAACCCGGCGGAAAACTTTTTGCCGAAGGTACGCAAAACGCTCCCATCGTGCTGACCTCTGCCCAAGCTAAGGGAAGCCGCAAACCAGGCGACTGGGGCGGATTAATAATCTGTGGTAAAGCACGTAACAATAATGGAACGATGGCTATCGAGGGCGGTCCGCGCACCATACACGGAGGAAACAACGACGAGGATAATTCCGGCGTGTTCAAATACATGCGTATAGAATTTGCCGGCTTTCCTTTACAACGCGATCAGGAAATCAACGGAATTACCTTTGGATCAGTAGGTCGCGGCACTAAGGTCGAAAATATTCAGGTTTCGTACACAAATGACGATTCTTTTGAATGGTTCGGAGGTAGCGTAAATTGTAAACGTCTGATTGCCTTTCATGGATGGGACGATGATTTCGATACCGACAATGGTTTTTCGGGAAAACTGCAATATCTGCTGGCAGTACGTAATCCGAAGATTGCAGACGTCTCACGTTCAAATGGATTCGAGTCGGATAATAACAAGGATGGCACCGAAGTAACGCCTCATACCGGATGTGTATTCAGCAATGTTACCTTTGTTGGCCCGATGGGACAGGATCCCGCTTTTGCAAACACTACCGACTATATAAACGGAGGAGTTTACTATCCCGATAACGGTTCTAACCTTGGTACCTTCCAGGCTGCCATGCAGATACGTAGATATTCGCGCCTGTCGTGTTTCAATTCGGTAGCAATCGGCTATCCCGTTGGTCTGATACTCGACAACGACAAGGGAAACAGCCAAAGTATGGCAACATCGGGCGAGCTGGTGATTGATAATGTGTATTTTGCCGGCATGAATAAACTTGGATCCGACAAGAACGGTAGCCTGAATGATTATTATTCGACAAACGGAAAAGATGAAGATCCTGACCGTGAATCGTTTTCAAGCACATATTTCAAATCGCGTACCGGAAATGTAAATCTCCCAAACATTGCCGATCTGAAACTTAAACAGCCGAATAGCCTTGCTGATGACGCAAATTACGGCCCCTCTCAGGGAAGTCCGCTTACAGGAAAAAATTCAGCGGATCTATTTGCAAATCCGAAAGTTGCAAACGGTTTTGACAAAGTCGATTATATAGGCGCTTTCAAAAGCGAAGCCGAAGCCGATAACTGGACAAAAGGCTGGACAAACTTCGACCCGCAAAATACGGAATATTGAATTATGATTGCAGGAGCCAAGAACCAAGAGCCAGGACGTTGGGAATGAGCTTCGGATGAGAATGATTGTAGAGACCTTGCATGCAGGGTCTCTACTGTTATTATTTAAGAGAGTCAAGGCAGCCTGCGTAGCGTCTTGGCTCTTGGTTCCTGCAATCCTGAATCCCTTTATCTTTTACTTAAATTAAAAGCAATTTTGAATCCTGCTGAGCGATAATTAAATTTATCAAAACCGGCGAATATTCCAAGTTCTCCCATCAGAAAAATTTCGCTGAGAGAGTACGACAATTCGGAATACAGAGGTGTTTTAGGTGTTGAAATACAGGCTAATCGCAGTCTTTCGCGGATGAGAGTTTTATCAAGAATAGGCAAATATTTCAAAAGCAAAAAAGGCGAACAATAGGAAATATTAGCTGTGAAAAAATTTTTGATCTCGCTCAGCGAATATACAGGTCGCAATCCGAAACTTGTGTTGTAGCTTGCAAGGGAAGCAAAGAATGGCATAGTTTCAAAATGCTTTGCATCAGCAAAATGTATTCTCGAAATATTCGGAAACCAGCCGGCTGTTAGCTTGTAGGCGAAATTTCGCATCACTCCCAAATCGACCGTTTGATGTATGCTTATTTGCAGAAAATCAAAGTTCGACACACTTTCGGCGAACTTTGGTATTCCTTTTTTCCATCGCAGCTCGAAGGAAGGAAAGTGCGAGCCGACATTATATTTTGCACCGCGCCTTTTAATATAGCGCATTTGCGGAGTGTACGACAGCACAATCTGCGCAAGAGCATACTGTCCATCGTCGATAGAAGTCAGATTTTCAAGAGCATAATCATTTGCCGGAAAATTATCTTTAAAAAGTCTATCGCGATAAAAAAAGGAATATTCGCTATTGTTATGTAATTGTTTTCTTGAATGATACGAAAGTCCGGCAGCGGTAACAAAGCCATTGACCGGTTCGATGCGGTGCGTAAGCGCAATGAAGGCGTCGTGATAATAATTTGCGTAATTTTCGTGGGCAAACAGCGACCACATCATATTATCGATGGGACGCACTGCCGATTCGCGATTGAAATCCTTACTTCCGTATCCTCCAACAAGAGAGATACGTCCTTGTTTTTTAGGCAAATACGTATAGTTTATATTTGTTTCGGCAAGGATAGCTTTGCGTGCAAAAGCGTATCCGATTTCCAGATTGACGCTCAATCTTGTGGTATCTTTAAATCTCTTGTTCAGTCCGAAATGTTGTTTGAATCTCCATCCATCCACAGAGTTATATCCCAGAGCGTCGATATCGTCAAGAGCAAACAATCCTCCATAATAGAGCGAAAGCGTAGAGTCGCACATTCTAAAAGTGTGTCCCACAAAGAGTCCGCCGATAATTGCGCCGGTAAGACTTCGTTTTTTCTTTATTCCCGATGAATCGGATTTACGAGCAAGTCTTTCTTTTTTAATAGAATCCATACGCACATAACTTTTGACTTCGTCGTTCAGCAGAGGTATTGGACGGATATTTGCCCAATATGTCGAATCGCGTTTTTTTGCTGCGCTATCGCTCGAAAACACATATCCTTCGGAGAGATCAAGCGAAGGTTTTTCGCGCAGAGAATCAGGGATATTCTTCATATCTTCCTTTTCTTTTTGACGAACCAGACGCGCCATTTTATAAGCATCTCTGTTGGACATTTCTTCTTTTTCTGCAAATTTTTCTATTTCTTTTGCAAATTTTTTTGATTTTGCAGATGTTTTTATTTCTGTAAATTTCGGCATAGTATCGGCCGACGAGCTTTCGGCAAGAGCAAAATATTCTCCTGTTTTTAAAGGATTTACTTTGAAATCGGTATATCTTATCGAATTGATATATTGTCCCTTTGCCTTATTTCCCAGCAGATTTATTTCAACATCTACTCCCATGCTTACAGGCACGGATACATGCTTTTGCAGTTCGCCATAGTTTTGTCTGACAGTCGATTTAATAAAAGTTGTTTCGTTTGTAAGTTCAAATTTCTGCACATACCAAAAATCGTCGATTATATAAATATATCCCTCCATAGTCATGGGATTTTTCCGCTTTGGAATTACTCTTATTTTATTAATTATCAAATCGTTTTCGTTGATAAAACCCTCGTATCTGAATCGATAATACACAAAAGCTTCCGAGGAAAGCGGAGAAACAATTTGCCCCGACCGAGGACTATAAATATTATATCCGAACATGCCCAGCTCGAGAGTACTCATATTTTGAAATTCCTGAGGGAAAGTATTTGATTCAGAAATAACTCGATGTTTATATTTTCCCTTATTGTAGCTGATTTCATTTACCGTTTCGAGCAAATATTTTTCTTTTTCTTTAAGTTTTGATTGTTTCAATTCTTTTCCGCCGAGCATTTTTGTAATTCCGGATATTTTATCAATAATCAAAGTGCCTTTTATATACACCTCAGCTTTGTAGTAACTCAGTTGTTTATTGTAGAATGGAGCCATACCGATAGCTTTTCGCATTATTCCGTATGCCGGATCTTCGCGTTTTCCGACTTGCGCAGCCGGAAGCTCGTATTTTTTTCCTTTCATTTTGATTGACAACATTTCGCCGGGAATTGTTACCTGCATAGTAACAGTCTCGTAAGCCAGATGCAAAAAACTAACAGTATAAATACCATCAGGAACAGTTACTTCAAAGTTGCCCGATTCGTTACTTGAAGTTCCCATCGTTAATTCCCTGATATATATCGACACGTAGGATACCGGCGCATCTCCCTCATCCTTTACCTTTCCCCTCAGCACGCCCGCATCGAGAGCGTCAAACATTGCTATAAGCATAACACTCAAAGCAAAACGTCGTATAAAATCATCTAACATAAGAACAAATTAAATATCGACACAAAAGTAGCAGTTTTTTTGAAGAGAGATTCAGTTTAACTAATTATCACTATTTTTGCACCGTTATCATACAGTGCGATAACGGTACAAAAATTTGCGATAACAATTTATAATTAGAATGATAGTTTCAATATTGGGTATTCAAACCGA
>JAITGD010000128.1 GCA_031280885.1 Prevotellaceae bacterium
TCCGTTTACAAGTTCGCGTCTTTTATCGTCCCGCCATGTCAGATAATCGGCATAAGTGTAACGTTTTGTGAGATCTAATGAAAGTTCCATCGTCGTTGTATATTAAAAACTGATGCAAAGATAACACAAAAACCAACATATCTCGAAAATTATCTCAAACGATTACGTTCTTTAACTCCATTGCGCGTTTGATACATACGTCCATATTGTAGTATTGCCATTCGCCGAACCGTCCCAGCGTATGAAATCGAATGTCGTTGAGATATTCTTTGATAATTCGGGTCGATTCTTGATAATTTTCATCAAAAACGACGTATGCGTAATCGGATATGTGATGGTCAATGGCTTCCGTCAGGAAAGGATCTTTCGCGCCGGAACGCATCATGTCCTCGAAAGTATGCACGCCGACGGCTTCCGATATGGAATAATCCTGTTGCGGATTGATGTAATTACCGATATGAATATACCGGTGAAACAGCCTGTCTTTTTCCGGAATATACGTCCACGTTTTGTCGCAGGGACGGTTTTTCCATAAGACGTTTGAAATTTTATTATACTTCAATTTTTCGCCCGCCGTTTTCACCGAATCCGGCGTGTTTTTCAGCAGAATAGGGATTTCTTTCAGCGGCAGCGTGGAAATGAGTATATCGTACGTCAATTCGTTGTTTACGATCCATTGACCGGTTTTTTTGTCCGAATCGATTTCCGTAACAGAATAATTATACCGGATGTTTAATCCCTGAGCCAGAGCGTCGATGAAAGTATTTTGATTGTTACTTGCCGGATAGTAAAACTTGGTGTGAGGCATTTTATCGCGAGCGGCTGCAATCTGCGTCAAATTGTCAAAAAAATCGTAGCGATTTGGTACAGGCAATTTGTCTTCAACCCAAAGATGGCTCATTTTAGTCAAATCATTGTTCCATATTTTTGTGTTATAGGGAATAAAATATTCTTCGGCAAGCGTTTTTCCGAATTTTTTGACGAACCAGTCTTCCAGATTGGCGTAATCGGTATCGTCTTGACTATTCAAAAAATCGGCAACCATTTTCAGCGCAAGCTCTTTGTCATAGCCATATATTTGCTTGATAGAAAATTCAATCGGATAATTTACTTCATATCCGTGCAGGCGAATCGCAGATTTTCTTTCAACCTTTTTCCATTCGCAAGCGGGCAATATTTTATTGAACACAAAATCCATTACTTCCGGATATTTTGAATTGAAACAATGTCCGCCCACCAAATGATAAGGTATTCCGCCGATGTCTTTTGTGCGGGCAATACCTCCGGGAAGCGCGTTTTTCTCCAAAACTTCCGTCTCGAAGCCCTCTCCCAGCAAGCGAGCCATGCTTAAACCGCTTATACCGGCGCCTAATATCCCTACTTTTATCATATTGTTATATGTTTTTTCTTCATAAATCTGACTTTGAAAGCCAAACGGAAATAATCAAAATTCTTGAAAAATGAATTTTGAGATTCGCCCTCGGTTCTTGCTTCCCATTTGGCAGGAATTTCGTGAATTTTTATTTGCAACCGTAACGGTTTCAAAGCTGTTTCAAGAAAAAAAGGATGTTTTATTTCTTCCCATCGAATTTTTCTGACCAAAGAAACCGGAAAAATCCGGTAGGCATAAGTCAAATCAGTCAGCCCCGATAAAAACAAAAACGAAAGGAATCGTTGAAAAATGAAGTTGGAAAGGAGTTTTACTTTATTATAGCCGCTAAAACCGCCCTTTTTCAGCCATCGCGACGCCGTAATAACATCATCGGGAGTATTTTGCGCCATTTCTATAAAACAGGACACGACGTATGGATCCGTTTCCAAATCGGTGGACATCATTATAACATGCGTTCCTTGAACCAGATCGAATGCTTCGCGGATAGCCGAACCGATAAACGGCTTTTGCTGATAATAAATTCGGACAGGTACGCCACAATTCATCGCTTGTATGGAGTTGGCCGTTTGGACGCACTCGGAAGTGCTTTTATCGCACAAAACGATGAAAAATTCGCACAATGTTTCTTTACTGCAAGTCTTTAATATGATGTCAACGGTTTCCTGCAACGAATATGTTTCATTGATGGCCGGCAGGATGACGGATACGGATACGGATATGGCGCTGTTCATGATGTTATATTCTTTGAAGCCAGTCGTGATATACATTTTCCAGCGTTTCCTGCATCTGATACTTTTGTTTGAAGCCATACGACTTTATCAGGCTGTTATCTCCAAGCAGCAGCGGTTCGTCGGATACTCTAAGCAACGTTTTGTCTTCTATGACATCAACCTTTATACCTGCAATTTGAATCAGCATTTGCAGAATGTCCGCAATTTTGTGTGCTTTCCCTGTACAGATGTTTACGGGTACGCCGCGAATATCTTTTTCAATCAGCAAGTTCATTGCCTCTACTCCGTCGCGCACGTCGATAAAGTCGCGCGCTGTTTCCAGATTACCTACACGGACAACCGGTTCGAGCCTTCCTTTGGATATAAGTGCAAGTTGCCGTGCGAAATTCTGAATGGCCGTTGCAGGCGGATGTCCGGTGCCGACATGAATAAACATTCTTGGGAAATACACAGGCAATCCGAAGTTTAGATGATATTGAAGTCCGAGCATTTCCGTAGCGACCTTTGAAACGCCGTAAGGGGTTAACGGGCGCAAACTTCTGTTTTCTTTTAACGGACATTCGGAAATGTCAAAGTCGCCATATTCTGCGCTGCTGCAAGCTAACAGTACCTTTGTCGATTCGCCGTTTCGCAATGCGCATTTAAGAACGTTCAGCGTACCTTTATAATTGGTATGGTGAGTAGATTCTTCACATTCCCACGACAATCCGTTAAATGCCTGTGCCGCCATGTGGATAACCAATTCGGGACGCACTTTGTCGAAAACACCCCCAAGCGCGTCTCTGTCAGTGATGTCGCATCTGAATATATTCCTGTCGGGGATAGCTTCCATCCGACTTGATGCACTGTTTCGAGCGATTCCATATACTTCGTATCCTCTGTCTTTGTACATCAATTGAAAATAAGAACCAACCATTCCTGTGATTCCTGTTATTAATACTTTGGGGTTTGTTTCGGGAGAGATTTTGACCATGTTTAAGTTTTTTTGCAACGGTTAAAAAATATTAATTGGATTTCTGTTTTTTCAATTCTTCAAGCATACCTAAGTAACGATTGATCTGCTCCTGCGGAAGTCTGCTTGTGAACTCCTGTGGCCATTTCCTGTAAGCCTGTTCCATAGCAAGGAGAATACGATAAAGCGCGTCATGATCCTTGCTCTTTGAATAGAGTTTGATTAGGTTGACATACGCAAAAGGATAGAAAGGGAACTTTTTAACCGACTGTTCCAGAATGGCATAAGCTTCCGTATTTCGGTTCAGATCCAACAAATAGATGGAGTAATTGAATCCTGCTCGCGGATCGTTCGGATATTTCTGATATGCTTTCTTTCCCCATTTGATTGCAAGTTCATGCAAGTCATTTGCCGAAAATGCGGCCGCAAGCATTCCTTCATTGCTGAACGCCCTCTTGTAATAACCGGCCGGATCGGTCGCAAACGCCGATTCTACCCAAGGGATTAAAGCGTCGGTCTTGTTTGTATAAATCCATGCGGAAGTATGGAGTATCGAAAAGCCGACAATCATTACGATACCGTATTTTATGTTCCGGTAAAGTTTCCTCTCATATACCGATAGCAGGAAATAGGCATTGGACAGATTATAAACAATCGGTGCAAATGCGCAAATATCCCAATCGCCTGACCCTCTGTCTATACAGAATACAAAGATCAGACCGGTAAAAGAGAGAGACGCTATGAAAAAGAAAATCTGCGTTATGTCAACTTTTATCTTGTGACGGATACCGTATATCAGCGTCGCGATCCATATAAGGAAACCAATGCCGCCGCCAAGCATCTGTGAATTGAAAAATTCCACATAATGCGCAATGGAAAACATCGTCATAAATCCGCTGTCGTCGGATAAAGGCAACATCATAGGAAGCGCATATTTCCGGAATGCAATGTATATAAAAGGAGCCGCAATCAACACAAGTACGGCAATCGTCGCTTTCTTCCTGAAAAACGGATATTTCCAAAGTTCTTTGGCGTAAACTATATATATGAGTGACGGAATCATGCACACCAGCATCAGATGGTATGCAACGCCTGTAAATATAACAATTGCAGGTATCCAAAACGCAATTTTACCTTTTAAGTATAACAGAGCAAAAAACAGATATGCAATTAAAAATAAAGCAGGAAGTGCATAAATTTCCGTATATCCGCAAAACAAAAGTAGCGCCGTCAGCGACAACGTTGCCAAACAGAACACAGCAACCTTTTTGAGGAAGGTCTTCCCGATTAAATCAGCAATACACAATGAAATAAAAACATACACACCTCCCGATATGTAGCCTAACAATTGTATTGTTTGGTTAGCAGTATAACCGATGAGTCCGTGCAGAAACAGCCATATCTGTTTAATACTCAACTTCGTTAAATATTCAGACCCCGACATGTCGCCGTCTTCAATCTGTTTGCCGCGCAGATCGGTATCTCCCAGAAAAATATATTTGATTTTCAGCAGATAGAAACACACGCCGGCTATGATGCTGAGCAAAACAAACAATGCGTACCGGTGTTTTCCGCAAAACGCGATTACTTTACTACGATTAATGCCGCTCAATTTTTTTACAAGATAACGGTTGCTTTGCGGCGTCCACAGCAACAGTAGCAGCAAATAGAACGGTATCATGATCCATATCTCGAAAAATGCAGGGTAATTTAATCCCCAACCGCGTGTAATAGGCGGAAAAAAAGAGAAAAGCAGGCTCAATCCTAAGAACAGGATTCCTGTCTCCCCAAAAGGGAATTTTTTTTCCGAGATGACGGGTACATTACGCGAAGCAGCAGTTTTAAGTTTGGTTTTTGAGGTGCTATTTGCCATATTATATTGTATATTGTTTCTGTTCGACATCAATTTTACATCGAATTGATGGCGCAAAGGTAGCATAAAATTTTTAAATAATACACAAATTAGTAAAAAAATTAAGAATTAAAAATTTCGGCAATAGCACGCAGATAACGTACAGGGCATTCGTCATTATAAGGAACGAAGCAATCCAGAAAGAATGGCTCGCTGAATTGCTTCGTTCCTACCAATGACGTTTTTTACTCAACTGCATCATTACGAGGGCATTAACGCACAGGGAATTCGTCATTGCGAGGAACGAAGCAATCCAGAGAAAAGGCACGCTTTTCTTCGTTCCTCGCAATGACGTGGTACCGTCATTACCTATCGTTTGGTGCTACCATTCCTGCTCGCAATGACGAATGCCCTGTACGTTATTGCATTGCGCCTCGTCCCGCATGGGACGAC
>JAITGD010000184.1 GCA_031280885.1 Prevotellaceae bacterium
CGATGTATCTCAATGGAACCGGCGTTAAGCAGGATTATGGGGAAGCTGTAAAATGGTTTAGAAAGAGCGCCGAACAGGGAGAAGCACATGGGCAAAACATTTTGGGCGTGATGTATCTCTATGGAACCGCCGGCGTTAAGCAGGATTACGGGGAAGCTGTAAAATGGTTTAGAAAGAGCGCCGAACAGGGATTAGCACAGGGGCAAGATTATTTGGGCTTGATGTATGACAACGGATTCGGCATTGAACAGGATCGCAAAGAAGCCATAAAATGGTACCGCAAAGCAGCGAAACAGGGGTACGAAGCGGCAATAAATCGTCTGGAAAAATTGGATGAATTGGATTGACAAAACAATAAATGGAGGAAAGCCGAAAATCCCAAAAAGAGTAAGCACTATTATTTAACAAACTGCAAATTATGAAACGAAGTGTTTTAAAATCAAAAATGGAGACCGGAAACCATTTCAAAAACGGGACGAGTCTGAAAAGCCTGATGAGTAAGGGTGTTTTTGTTTTATTTATGAAACTGATAAAAAGTAGCACATGGTATAATGGAATTTTAATCAAATATTAAATAGTTTTCAAATAATTAATAAGATGACAAAAAAAGTTTTTATCAAAACAGTTCTGTTTGCCCTTCTCGTCAGCACATACAGTGCATGCAACGGGCAAACGGTAAAGCCAATTGCGAAAGACGCAGTGGCTCTACATTTCGGCGACACCGTCGCCACGGTTCTCGCTTCGCCGAGCAAGGTGCGGGCATATATCCTGACGATGGAGAAGCCGACGCAAAAATCCCGAACCGTCGGAGGTTTTACGATTAAGAAGAATCTGGGTAATGTGTCGGCGACAGCTTACTCTATTTTGCAGTTCCTTCTGCAGGACGCAGCCAATTATGCGCCGGATTCGGTGGGCGTGCACAAATGTTACTTCGAACCTTATCTGGCTTTTGAATTTGCGAAGGGCAGGGAAAAGGTTTGCGTGCTGCTTGCGTTCAATTGTGAATGTTGGGGCGTCGTTTACAACGACAAAAGGATCGAAGCGCCCTATCTGTGTCATAGACAGCTGTTGCGATTCGCGCATGGACTTTTGCCAGACGACAGGTATATCAATAAATTATTAACTTTTATGGAGGACGAAAAATGAAAGCGATTAAATTATTGTTGACGATTATCGTCATTGCGGGACTGAGTATCAAGAGCCATTCCCAAACTTTTCATGCCATTGTTTTCGCCGATACCGACGACCCCAAAATAGGAGCCAGCGTAAAGCGCGACATGGAAAAGATTCAAAATGAAATAGGAATGATAGTCTCCTCGACCAGAATGTGGTTGAACGGCTACTATCATTCGGGAAGAGAGGCTAATAAGGAACAGCTTCTGACGGTGTTGCAGAATTTGCGATGCGAACCCGAAGACGTGGTGTTTTTCTATTATTCGGGACACGGAGGGCGAGCGGTGGACGACAGATCGAAATACCCGCAAATACGTTTCAAAGCCTCCGATTCCGAGGCTTATCCGATGTCCAAAGTCGATGAGGTGATTGCCGCCAAACGTCCCAAATTCAGGATAGTCATGGGCGATCTGTGCAATTCGATATCCGATTACTTGAGCGTTAAAAGCGAAACAGGCAGCGGGAAATCGGTAGTTGAAAATGATGTGTATGAAAATCTGTTCAAAAACGTCAAGGGCAGCGTACTGGTGGCGAGCAGCAAGTCAAACGAAACATCCATCGCTTTTCCAGACGGAGGCGCGTTCACCACATGTTTCCTGAACGAGCTGGGCAGAATAGTTTCGGGCAATCAGCAAGCCGACTGGAAGGTTCTGCTGGAAAAAACTCAAAAGGCAACCGTTAAAGCGGCGAATCACACTCCCGTATTCGAGGTGAATGTAAATTCGGGATCATCGCAATCCGCCTCATCGTCCACTCCCGTCACGGGACAACAAACCAACAATTCATTCCTGAACGCATTGATAAATATGGCGGACAACGGAGGCGATCGCAACCAGAGGGTACGTTCCGTACAGCCTGTGTTACACGAATATTTCGATTCGCCACACTCCATAGTGGAAATCTTCGGCAGAGACGGAAAAACAAGGCTGGTGAGAGAAAACGCACAGGAATTTCTCGAAAGAGTCAGCACCTCGTACAAGCTCATCAATTTTGTGGAGCTCGACGTCAAAAAGACAAACGGCGGCAAGATTACATACGTTAAACTACATGAAATTTACAGAAAATAAATTATTTATATCAATATGAAAAAAATAGTATACATTTTGATTTTTGCTTTGTCGGCGACATTATTTACGCCGCTGAAAGCGCAAACACTGACGTTAAGCGACAAGGAACAGGCAGAGTTCAAGGAACGCATCAACACGATGCTGGAAACTTTTCTTAACGATTTGTCCTCAATCGGCAGCAAGGACAATAGCATCGAATTTAAAAAGGCGGTTATAAAATCGACTTTACGCAACTTCATCAACAACGGTGATCCTTACAGGGATTCTTCCGGCTATCTGAAGAAAGAGCCGCACATGCAGACTTCCGTGTTGCGAAACGGGAAGGAATATAAAAACAAACTTCCCATAAAGACTTACCTGAACAATCTGATGTACATCAGATACGAGAAGGTAACCATTACGATGTCGGAAACATTGTATTTGTCGAATCTCTACAAAGTAGGCGATCATTACGAAGCAAACGCCACGTACTTTCAGTATTTTCGTGGCGAACACGGCGATGGTAGATTGTATCAGGATAAAACGAAAAAAACTATTCGTATCATAGTTCAGATAGAGGAAGTTTACGGCAAAAAAGTTTTCGTGGTGCGCTTTGGAGATATAGATGTCGTTCAAACAGTGGCGTAAACAAAATATGAAAAGGACGTTTTTAATTTTGTTTGCGTATTTGCTTTCGGGCTATGCCGCCTTGTCGCAGACGCCTGTGGGTTCGGTTTTCGACGAAACCCGATTAAAAATGAGGGTAAAGCAATTGGACGAATTTGTCGCTCGCTTTAACTGCGAAAAGGATGTCGAAGGCAAATCCATTAAGGACAAAGAGGATACGGCGATGCGAAAACGCTATGTCGCCGGTTTATTCGACAGGAATTTGCTTGTCAATGACAGCATCAAACGCAAGTTTATAGCCTTTGCCGAGAAGGTTGTCAATCCCAAAGCTCCCGTATATCTTCGCTTCGCCGACAGCGACTGGACGGCGGAAGCGATTTGTCGGGCGACGTTCAACGGTAAGCAGGTACAAATTTCCATGTTTTTAAAAACGGACAGGGTTCGCGACGACGAATATAAGTGGGCGATAGTTTCTGCCGATGGCGAGATGTTCAATCTCACGCCAAAGCAACAAAATCCCAACATTCGCATATCCCCTGTGGACAACGAACTGGGTTTTATGAATATGTCCGACATTTCCTCCGGCGAAAACCGGAGGAATGTCGTCCACTATTCGCCCCAAGGCTATTCACCCGACAGGTTGACCGTATTCAATACGCTGGTGTATAACGGGCTGTTGAAAATAAACCATGTACAAAAAATAGTCTATCGATTCGAACAGGTACCCGGATATGTTTTTACCGTCGAGCATTTTGAGCGCGCTACCGGCAATGTCGGTTGGCTAATATCGAAATTAATTGAAATTAAAAACGAAAAGCCATGAAAAAGTATATATTTGTCATGCTGTTTGCGTGTCTTTCAGGCGAATCATTTGCGCAGTCCTTGACCGATACGGAAAAAAGAAAGGTGCGCGACGTGGTGAGTCAATACTGCAAACTCCTGTCGGATTATACGGAATCAAAGAATAATGCTGGAAATCGCGACAAGATATACGATTTGTTTCCGAGCAACGTGGGAGATGTGGAGAAATGCGTTGTCGACGACTTAATTAAAACTGACGACTCAAATAAAATTTCAGACATGACGAGCATATCGAATTACATGTCACAACTTTCGTCGCCGGACAAATTCAATTACAGAGTAAAGATCAATTATCCCGACAATGTCTATAACATGGATGTAAGCATGTTCGCCTTTGGCAATCACAAGGAGAAATCCGGAAGAATCAACTACGGCAGAATAAGGTTGACAAAACGAATGAAAGGCGATGTGGAAAAAACAACCAATAATGTATTCCACGTTAACCTGTCCAATTTGAAAATAGAGCGGATTTTAGTTGAATCGGAAAACGCAAACGATGACAATGCAGTGAATATCTTAGACAAAGGAGGACGGGCTTATGCGGCGAAACGCTACGAGAAAGCGCTGGAATATTTTGAGAAAAGCGCCCGAAAAAACGACTTCGAAGCGATGTATCAAACCGGATACATGTATTACGCCAAATTAGGCTGCAAGAATCTTTCGGGCAAAGAGCGCAAAAACAGAGCGTACTATTGGCTTAATAAACTTGCGGCAAGATACATTCCACATATACGATATTCGGATGAATCTCCCATAGCGCAAGCGCGGGAACTGCTCGACAGAATGGGATATTACGATTAATAAGTTTAATTTTCTTAATACAATTACTGCAATGAACAAATTCAAGTTTTTATTTTTAGCGTTGTTTATATTGGCTTATTGGAAACTGTCGGCGCAATCCTACGGAGAAGCTCCGAAATCCAAAACTCAGTTTCTCTGGGGAGTTCATTTCGGATGGATGCCCATTAATCATTGGGCGTTACCGTTGAAGATGAACGGACCTGATGGGCCGGTGGAAATCAAACGCCGCAAACCCAAGATTTTTCCACTTAGCGATTTTCCGCGTAGCGATTTTTACATCAGCCTCAAAGGTATCGTTCGCAATCCACAATCGCGAATCGGAGGTTTTTTCTTTCTCGATTACCGCAACAGGGGTTTCGAGATGAAATACCCAGGCGAAGAGGAATTTAAAACTCACATCACTCAGTCCATATCTCCGGCTGCGGGTTTGCGCCTGAGTATAGGCAATATGGTTAAACCATTCAAATTGGTACTTGAAGCCGGCGCCGCCTATAATTACAATTTCAAATACAAGGGAAGCTACGACAATGATTTGAAAGCCGTAAACAATGGTATCAGCGGCATCTACGGCGTCGGATTCGAGTTTTCATCCGGCAGACGTAACACATATTACGTAAAATCGACTAAAGAT
>JAITGD010000053.1 GCA_031280885.1 Prevotellaceae bacterium
CGGGTGGGGTGTAAAAAATGCGGGGTCAAGGGTTAAAAAATTCTTCCCAGTTTCAATCAGAATAAAAATCTTTATTTCCCAAGGTTCCCTTAGTAGAGATGCGATTAATCGCCTCTCTATATGCTGACAAATGCCGTCCCGTTAGGGACGGAATGTTGGTAGAATGAAACGCCTCCATCCTCCTCTCGCCGTCCCGTTAGGGACGGAATGTGAAAGCAGAAGGCAGAAGGCAGAAAGCAGAAAGCAGAAAGCAGAAAGCAGCATAGCACACGTTTTCTGCTTGACTGCGTAGCTCTCTTAATTCTTAATTCTTAATTCTTAATTCTTAATTGACTGCGTAGCGTCTTGGCTCTTGGTTCTTGCAATCCTGAATCCATCTTAATAAAATCTTACTAACTTTGACGTCGAAAAATAATTAAAGTATGAAAAGCTATTTGACAAAGATCGGCCTGTTTTTGAAGGCGCTAATGATTACTGCGAGTAACATCTTATCTTACGGTTCGTTACAGGCGCAGATAGGTAACTACTACTCGTCGGAAAATGGCCTGTCGAGTAATCTGATAAACGATATATATCAGGATAAAAGAGGTTTTGTGTGGGTTGCTACCGAGTATGGATTGACTCGTTTTGATGCGCTCAAACTTACTATTTATAAGCATGTTGGAAATGAGCAAAAAGGACTGAATGATAATTATGTTCGCACAATATTCGAGAGCAGTTCAGGGCGATTATTCATCGGAACCATACTTGGTTTGATGGAATACCGGCTCGAAACCGACGATTTCAACGAAATAGAGCTGATAAAGGAGAACAAGGCTCATTCTGCTCATGTTACAGGAATGGCCGAAATGGAAAACGGCGACTTGTGGATAAGTACCTCCGGACAGGGACTTTTTGTCCTCGAAGCAGACAAACAATCGGCTCATTACGACGTTTATATCTCGCCCCGCCTGAGCAGTATTTATCTTAATTCGATTCACAGAGATTCGCAGGGCATAATCTGGATAGGCAGCGAATCAAACGGAATCAATAGTTACAACAGCAAAACCCGAAAGATAAGGCAATTCAAAGCTCCCGACGAGATTTCGGGGAACAATATTTCGGCCATAGCCGAGGATCATGACGGAAATCTCTTTGTCGGCACGCTCACTAAGGGCTTGAATCGCTACAAGCGCGAATCGAACAGTTTTATTCCCGTGCCAAGCAAATCGAAGAATCAATTTATATATTCATTGATGGTAAGCCATGATAATCTTTTACTTATCGGCACCGATGGGCAAGGATTGAAATCATACAATAGAGAAAAAAATCTTGTTGAGGATTTCAATACAAATCTTGCTCCTTTTGATTTCAGTAAGAGCAAGGTACATGTTATTTTCGAGGACAATAAAAAGGATATTTGGCTTGGATTGTTTCAAAAAGGCGTTTTGCATATTCCTGCCGAACAAAATCGCTTCGATTACTATGGATACAGATCAATAAATCACAATCTTATAGGCTCCAATTCGGTAACTTCCATGACTAAGGACAGAATGGGTAAACTTTGGATTGCTACGGATAACGACGGTCTATATGGACTTGATGAACAAACAAATAAGCTTGTTCATTTTTATCAAACCGAATCAACTCATTCTGTGCCGGATATCATACTTTGCACCTTCGAGGATTCGGAAGCCAATCTCTGGATTGCCGCTTATATGAAGGGACTTGCGCGTGTAGATCATAAAACCGGACGATGCGAATTTATTCAGCAACTATCAAATGAAAAAGTTTACTACATAGCCGAAGACAAAGAAAAACATCTGCTCATCGCCACCTTAGGTTCGGGGCTTTTTATGCTTGATATAAAAAGCGGAAAGATAGAACATTACGAGTCGTCAAAACAGGAGGAAAACAATTGGTCGCGCGATGAATTGTGCAACGACTGGGTGAATTGCGTGCTTTGCGACAGCGAAGGCCTGATCTGGATTGGGCATTACAAAGGCCTCAGCTGCTTCAATCCGCAAAAAAATACTTTTATTAATTATAAAAATACAAATAATCTTTTGCCATGCAGCATCGTAACAGCCTTGTGCGAAGATAGCTACGGCGCAATTTGGATAGGAACAAGCACAGAATTGCACCGATTTGATAAAATAAGCGGCGAAATGAAAAATATTCCTTTGCAAAATAATCAACACGGCGAAATGATTTGCGGAATTTGCGAAGATAACGAGGGAAAAATATGGTTCAGCACATATAAAGGTATCTATAAATTCGACCCTGATTTATGTAAATTTTGGCATTATTATGCTGGTAATGGTTTGCCCGACAATGAGTTTTCGCGCGGAGCAGTGTTTAAAGATCATAAAGGCAAACTTTATTTCGGAGGAACAAACGGAGTAACAAGTTTTTATCCCGCAGACATCAGCGAACCACACTGCAATTCGCCTCTGCATCTTACGGCTTTTTATGTTGCAAACAAGGCAATTAAGCGCGGCTCGATGTCGGGAAAACACGAAATCATTACAAGTTCTGTTTTAGATGCCGATACTTTTCAACTTTCTCATAAAGACAATACTTTTACTTTGGAATTTTCTAATTTTGATTTCGTAAATGCAAAAAATACGATTTATGAATATAAAATGCAGGAAATACAGTCGGAATGGATAGCTCTGCAACCAGGAATAAATCAATTAACATACAGTAGTTTGCCTTCGGGAGAATACCAATTTTCGGTTAGAGTTTCAAATATTCCCGATTCGCAAAAAACAATTATTATAAAAATCGATTATCCTTGGTATCAAACAAAATTGGCTAAAACTTTTTTCGCAATTTTTGTACTTTCATTTATTGCGATAATAATAAATTTTATTCGTCTAAAAATTCGCCATCGACATGAACAGATTATCAAAGAACAACGTCAAAAATTAGACGAAGCAAAATTGCAATTTTTTACAAATATTTCTCACGAAATACGTACGCCTATGACACTTATCATCAATCCAATTGAAAAATTAATGAAAAGTAATCACGATAAAAAAACACATCAAACATATACGATAATATATCGCAATGCGCAGCGAATACTTCATCTTGTAAACCAGCTTCTTGACGTCCGTAAACTCGATAAGGGTCAGATATGTCTCGGCTGCCGCGAAACAGATATTGTCGGATTTATAGAAGATTTAATGCAGGCTTTCGCATATATGGCTCAGCAAAAAAATACTCGTTTTTCATTTGATGCAGATTTTAAGGAACTTAAAGTGTGGATTGACCTCAATCATTTCGATAAGGTTATGCTTAACGTACTGTCTAATGCCTTTAAATTCACAAGCGAAAACGGCGAAATTATCATAAAACTTTCAACCGGCGAAGACGATAAACGATTGTCGGTAAAAAAATATTTTGAAATTCGCGTTATCGACGACGGTATCGGCATAAATGTGAATAATATAGAGCGTATTTTTGAACGTTTTTATCAAGAAAATCAAACATATTCCGATGTAAAATTCGGCACAGGAATTGGCCTGCATTTATCTCGCGAACTTGTAAAACTTCATCACGGAATTATTTACGCCGAACCGCGCAACGACAGCGAACGCGGTATCCAGATGGTAATTCGCTTGCCAATGGGAAACGAACATTTGAAACCCGAAGAGCTGGAAACTTCCGAAACAGCCGCCATGCGGATGTCGATGTATTACGGCTCGAAAAGTGTTGAATTAATGCCGGAAAACGACACTAAATCAAAGCCTTCACGCGCAAAAACAAAATACAAAGTTTTGGTGGTAGAAGACGAGGACGAATTGCGAAAATATATAATGTCGGAATTATCGGTATTGTATCGAGTTGCCGGTTGCAGCAACGGCAAAGAGGCTTTTGAACTGATACTTAGAGATCGTTTCGACGCCGTTATCAGCGACATAATGATGCCAATAATGGACGGAATAGCGCTGACTTACAAAGTAAAACAAAATATTAACATAAATCACATCCCGATAATACTGCTTACAGCAAAAGCGCAGGAAAAAGACCAGGCAGAAGGATTGGAAATCGGAGCCGATGCTTATATTACCAAACCATTTAATACCAATTTTTTGGAGCAAACGGTAAATAATTTGATTTCAAATCGCGAAATTTTACGAAAAAAATTCAGCGGAGAACAAGAATACGGAAATAAAATCGCTCGAATAGAAATGAAATCGGCCGATGAAATTTTGATGAATAAAGTGCTTAAAATAATCAGCGACAATTTGTCGAATAGCGAATTAACCGTTGAATTTCTGGCCGATAGCGTGGGAATGAGCCGAGTTCACATTCATCGAAAATTGAAAGAATTAACCAATCAATCGGCACACGATTTCATCCGCGGGATACGAATGAAACAGGCTGCTTTATTATTGTCGGAAAAAAAATTCGGAATTGCCGACATTGCCTACGCAACTGGTTTTCGCAATGTATCACATTTTTCTGCCTCGTTCAAAGCGTTTTATGGCGTGTCGCCAAGTGATTATATAGAAAGTCTAAAATCAAATGACATAAATTAGTAAAATCAAAAAAATAAAATTTTGAAAACTATCGAAGCTAAAAATCTGACCAAAAAATTCGGAAATTTTATAGCCGTAAACGAAATTTCGTTTGAGGTGAACAAGGGCGAAATCTTTGGTTTTCTGGGAGCTAACGGCGCAGGAAAAACTACCGCTATGCGTATGCTATGCGGCTTACTTACACCAAGTTCCGGCGTCGGCAAAGTAGCGGGATTCGACATCTATAAACAACAGAACAGAATTAAACGAAATATCGGATATATGAGTCAGCGATTTTCGCTGTATGAGGATTTGACTGTGAGCGAAAATATGCGTTTGTTCGGCGGAATATACGGCATGAGCGACAAAGAGATCAAAAATAAAACCGCACAATCGCTTGTCGAGCTGGAACTTAACTCGGAGAGCAATTTGTCGGTCAGAGATCTGCCTTTGGGAGTCAAACAAAAAGTTTCGTTTGCTGTCGCCGTTTTTCACACTCCCGAAATAGTTTTTCTGGACGAGCCTACGGGCGGCGTCGATCCCATCGCTCGCCGAATGTTCTGGGAAATGATATATCGGGCAGCCGAAAAGGGAATCACAATATTTGTTACCACTCATTACATGGACGAAGCCGAATACTGTAATCGCGTGTCAATCATGGCTGACGGCAAAATCAAAGCCTTAGATAGCCCCTCGAATCTGAAAAAAAATTTCGCTGCCAAAAATATGGACGAAGTGTTTCGGAAATTGGTTTAGACATTTTTTGGACGTTTGGACTGTTAGACTTTTGGACATTTGGACTGTTAGACTTTTAGACATTTGGACTGTTAGACATCCATAGATTCTCTTAATTTTAACTGTCCCGCAGTCATGGTTCTTGCAATTCTGACTCCCTCTTAATTCTTAATTTTTAATTCTTAATTGACTGCGTAGCGTCTTGGTTCTTGGTTCTTGCAATCCTGTAGTCCAAAAAAACAATAACTTTGCATCCGTAATTAAATTATTTAGTATAAAAAGTAAAATATGAAACGAGTATTAATTTTTGCGGCGATTTGCCTCTCGACGTCAAGCCTTTCGGCTCAAGACATTCAACTTCCCACGCCTCAAAAAACAGGTGGTAAACCATTGATGGAAGCTATCAATTTGCGACAAAGTAATCGCACTTTTGTCGATAAAGATCTGGATAATCAGACGCTTGCGAATCTTATGTGGTCGGCCTACGGATTCAATCGTAACGACAAGCGCGTAGTTCCATCGGCAAACAACAAACAGGAATTTAGTGTATTCATCGCTCTCAAAAGCGGAGTTTATCTGTACGACGCCAGCGCAAATAAGCTCATCCAAAGGCTTAAAGGCGACCATCGTAGCGAGTTCGGAAAACAGGATTTCGTGGCCAAAGCCTCAGCAAATCTCGCTTACGTGGCCGACTTGGATAAAGCCGACGGTAACATGGCTCGCATCGACTGCGGCTTTATCGCTCAGAACGTTTACCTGTTCTGCGCGTCGTCGGGATTATCGACCGTAGCAAGGGGATATTTCGACCAGGCAGAACTCAAAAAGCTTCTTAATCTTGATGATAAACAAGAGGTTATTCTGTGTCAATCGGTAGGTTTCAGTAAGTAAGGAGTAAAACGATAAATTGTCGAATAATTACTTTGTTCGAGAGCAGATCTCTCATCACGACATTTTTATGCGCCGTTGCCTCGAGTTGGCTGCAACTGCCGGAGGCTTAGTCGCTCCAAATCCGTTGGTGGGCGCTGTGCTTGTTTGCGACGGCAGGATAGTCGGCGAAGGATGGCACAAAAGTTACGGCGCTCCGCACGCCGAACCTGAGGCCATTACAAGCCTAATAAACACCGATCTACTGCCGAGATGCACATTGTACGTCAATCTCGAACCCTGCAATCATTACGGAAAAACTCCGCCATGCACCGAACAGATTATTGCAGCGCAAATTCCGCGCGTAGTGGTGGCCTGCACCGACCCTTTTCCCGAAGTAAACGGAACCGGAATCGAGCGCTTGCGCAAGGCGGGAATCGAAGTTGAAACCGGTATATTACAGGCAGAAGCACGGGCGCTTAACAAATTTTTCTTCACTTATCACGAGAAAAAACGGCCTTATATCATCTTGAAATGGGCCGAAAGCGCCGACGGATTTATCGACGCCGACCGCGACGAAAATAGTCCGCCGACACGAATATCAAACGAACTGACGCGCATAATCGCTCATCGATGGAGATCGCAAATTCAGGCCATAATGGTTGGTACTAACACTGTTATACGCGACAATCCGCAGCTGACCTTGCGAGGTGTCGAAGGTCGGAACCCTCTGCGTCTTACGCTCGACCGAAAAGCGCGTCTCGATCCGAACAGAAAAATCTTCGACGCGCAGGCGGAAACAATCATCTTTGTAGGACATGGACAATCAAAGATTTACGGCGAAAGAACCGAATGTGTCGAAGTCTGTTTCGACGAAAATCTCGAAGAATCCATACTGCAAACGTTGTATAAACGTCGGATACAATCCCTAATGATAGAAGGCGGTACAAAGCTGATAGAAAGCTTTATATCCAAAGGATTCTGGGACGAAGCTCGTGTATTCAAAAGTCGTATCTTGCTGACTGCCGGCGTAAAAGCTCCACAAGTGGAAGGCCTGCGCAAATCCGAAGAAAACATTGGCGACAATAAACTGATTATCTACAAAAATCCCAAAACAGAAAACGAACTGCTCAATGAAAAGAACTGAGGCCGAGATAATAACAATCGGTAACGAAATTTTGACAGGACACACTGTCGATACTAATTCGGCGTGGATTGCACTGAAACTCGATGAGGCAGGCATAGATACGCGGCGAATCGTGTCGGCGCCGGACGAGGAACAGGCTATCGAAGAGGCGCTGAGAAGCAGCCGCGCCAGAACGGTCTTCATTACCGGAGGATTAGGCCCGACCAAGGACGATATTACCAAAAAAACACTTGCTCGGTATTTTGGATCCCAACGCTTTGTAACACACCACCCTACTCTCGATTTCATCGCCGAAAACTGCGCCCGACGAGGAATAGCTGTGAACGAAACAAATGCTCGACAGGCTGAAGTTCCCGAAGGATGCTCTGTAATATTCAACACCTGCGGCACCGCTCCGGGCATGATTTTCAGGGATAAAGACAGAATTTTCGTCGCTATGCCGGGCGTGCCGCGAGAAATGAAACGTATGCTTCAGGACGCAATCGCTATCGTGGCCGAAGAGCTGAAACCAACAAAGGTGTATCATCGGATGATGATGACTTACGGAATTGCAGAATCAACTCTGTCCGAAGTACTTGCTCCTATCGAATCGCGCTTGCCCGAAGGAATATCGCTCGCTTATCTTCCGGCCATCGAAACCGGAGTTGGCTTGCGACTTACAAGTAAATTGCAGCACGGAGAAGAACTTATTGCCAAGGAGTTTGAAAAAATACAGCAGCTGCTGGGCAAGAAAGTCTATGGATACGAGCCGGATACGCTCGAATCCGTAGTTGGAGCGCTACTATTGGAACGCAAGGCAACAGTATCGACTGCCGAATCTTGCACCGGCGGAACTTTGGCCGGACGCATAAGCTCCGTCGCCGGCAGTTCGCGATGGTTTCGCGGAGGAGTTGTGGCATATTCCGACCAGGCTAAAACGGAACTTGCCGGCGTAGATGCGCTGACAGTCAGTCGTTATGGAGCTGTCAGCCGAGAAGTGGCTGAACAAATGGCCGAAGGCATTGCTCGGCGGATGAGTACCGATTACGGAGTGGCCACCACCGGCATAGCAGGTCCCGGCGGCGGCACGCCCGAAACACCCATAGGCCTATGCCTGATTGCTGTTGCCGGCCCGAAAGGAACAAGCTCACTATCAATAAATACCATGCACAACCGAACAGGAAATATCATAGCCGCAACCTCGGCAGCATTGAACGCATTGCGCAGATTATTGGACTATTAGACTATTAGACTTTCGTCCGGACTTTTGGACTGTTAGACTGTTGGACGTCTTGATAGTCTAAAAGTCCAAAAGTCTAACAGTCTAACAGTCCAATAGTCTAACCGTCCACAAAAAGATAACTATCTTCTTTTTCTCTCATGATTTTTTGCTGATTTTCGGTTTTGTCGTCATATCCACAGAGATGCAGTACGCCGTGCAGTATTACGCGAAGCAGTTCTGTTTCGAGGCTAAATCCGTAATTATGTGCGTTTTCGGCGACTCTATCCACGCTGATATACATATCGCCGGAGATTTTATCACCTTCGGAATAATCGAAAGTAATTATATCTGTCAGATAATCATGATTTAAATATTTTCTATTGACGTCCAAAAGATAATCGTCGGAACAAAAAATAAAACTCAAATTTCCTGCTTTTTTGTACTCCTTGTTTATCAGCATTTTCACTCGCTGGGCTGTGGCGATTTTTTTGCCAATCAAAGGGAATGGTCTGTCCTCAGCAAAAAAGTTAATCATCGCCGGTCGATTTTATCAGTTCTTCTTTGATGTCGTCCTCCTTCGAAGTCCGTCGATAAGAAGAGATTCAGTATTTCCTTTGCCTGTTTTTCGTCGATAAAATGCGCCGGAAGCGAGCAAATGCAGGCATTATTATGCGCCCGAGCTAAGCGGGCAGTTTCCAGATTCCAGCAAATAGCTGAACGCACTCCATGATAACGATTTGCAACCATATTAACTCCGTTACCCGAATGACAGACAAGTACGCCAAAATCGAAACGATTTTCCGACATGGCTGCGGCCAAAGGATGAGCATAATCCGGATAATCAACGCTTTCGCACGAACTCGCACCAAAATCGTAAACCTCGTATCCCTTAGATTTCAGATAATCTCTTAACACTGTTTTCAAAGCATATCCTGCATGGTCGGACGCTATTGCTATTTTCATGGCTTACTGCCTCAGTATCAATAACTACTTTTGTATTTTGTGTACATCGTTCGCGAAGTTGTTGCATCCGTTTTGTACTTTATCGCGATAGTTACCGAATCGCGCGGAATCCATGGGTAATAACTGCTTCTAATATTTACACAATTATGGCTAATTCCCATTGTATTCATTGCGTCTCCGTGAGCGTTGTGCCACAGCAACAAACGTACAGTATCGCCTCCTGCATAATCGCCGTAAGCAGGGTCGCTTGCCAGACCGAAAGTGTGCTTTGCCGCGCCTGTGTTGCTGCCCGAATGTTGATAAGCGAACCTTGTGGTTATAAAACCGTTAGCTACCCAAGTCATGAAATAACTTTCATCGTGATACAGAGGATCTGTTCCCACAGTGTCGGCAGCGGGATCGAAAGGGATTGGAAGAATTTCCACTTCCGGAACTTCGTATAAACCAACTACTTCAACCGTCCAAGTGTTTGTGGCGGCGTTCCACGAATCTTGATCTTGATTAAAAATCATAAAGAGACGTTTTCCCGACTCTATTTGCCAGGAATTTACCTCTTGAGCGTTCTTTGGAAGGACTGTACTTCCATCATCGCCAGTAAAATAATACCCTCCGCTCATGCTGTAGGTTGATACTACGTAAGTTTCGCCGGGCATTTGATAAGTTCCCTTTTTTAAACAAGATGAAAACAAGCCTGATACGGCTACGAGTGCAAGTAATAATTGTAATCTTTTAATCATTGCGTTTTTTATTTTAGTTATAATTAATAAAGTTCAAATCGTGAAAAACGTTGCACGAAGTTAAAGATTATTTTTTAATTCTGCCTAATCTTTTTTGTATTTACATAATTTTCAAGTGTTTCCGATGAGGCAAATTTTCTCTTTTCCGGCCTTTGATTTGCCGAATCCAATAGTTGCGGTCTCCGGTTTTTTGATTCAGGTCAAGTCGGGAACTTCTATGGCGAGCAAATCCGACGACGAAAGAGCTTTTATGTCGAAACTATCGGCTTTACGGAGGCCTAAGGCGTCGCGTTTGTTAAGCGTTTGACCTTCTATTTCAACTTTACCGTCGATTAGGAAGAAATAAACGCAGCTTCCGGCGAATTTGCAGGAGTATCTAAGCGATGTGCTTTCTGATAGATTCGCTCTGGCGAAGATTGAGTCCTGATTTATCCATAATGCTTTGTCCTGAATGTCGGGACTGACGAGTATTTGCCACTTGTTGTGTCTGTTTTTGAGGTCGAATTGCATTTGTGAGTATCTCGGAGCAATGTTTTCAACTTTCGGGAAGACCCATATCTGCAAGAAATTGACCGGCTCGGTCTTCGAGCCGTTGTACTCCGAATGTAAGACGCCGGTTCCGGCACTCATTATCTGCACTTCGTCGTTATGGATCAGTCCTTTGGCTCCCGTCGAGTCTTTGTGTTCAAGCACTCCTTGCAAAGGGATGCTAACTATTTCCATGTTGTCGTGCGGATGCGTTCCGAAGCCTTCGCCGATGGCTACAAGGTCGTCGTTAAGGACGCGCAAGGCTCCAAAATGGATTTTGTCGGGATTAAACCAGCCGGCAAAACTAAACGAATGATAAGTATCCAACCAGCCGTGGTTGGCATGTCCTCTCGAAGAGGCGGGGTGAAAAATCGATTCCATGTTTGATGTGTTTTTAATTACTTTTTGATTATACGTTTGTTAAAGGTGTTGTTTAAATTGTGATAAATGTTTGCTCGCGATTGCCAGGAGAAGGTTTTCTTCCAGTCCGAGAGCTTTCGCAAGGCTTCCGAAAGAGTTCGCTCGCAGTCGGAGAGTTTTCGCAAGGCTTCCGAAAGTTTTTACAAGGCTTCCGAAAGGATTCGCTCGTCGTCGGAGAGTTTTCACAAGGCTTCCGAAAGGTTTTACTCGTCGTCCGAAAGGTTTGAATGGTCGTCCGAAAGGTTTGAATGACATTTTTTGTTTGTTCGCTGACATTTTAGAGTGGTTTGATGGTTCGGTTGTTTGATTTTATTCGACCAAAGATTTTGTCGGAGGTATCGATGATGTGTTGTATGCCTTGAAGAGTCTTTGCTAATGGATCTTCTTCGACTTTTTCTATAACTTTCTTTTCTTTACGAGCTTCTTTGCTATATGTAACTACTTTTTCTAAATATTCGGCGTCTGGAATTAAAGCGTCGATGTATGGTTGTAGCTTTGCGAGACCTTTTTTTGAAATTCGTCCACGATTTAGTAGTAAATCGCGCTCGCGTCGATACATTTCAAGATTCCGTGTTGCTCTTGCAATGACAGATTCTATGGTTACGTCGTCGAATTCAAGTTCGTCGTGGTTAACTCCCTTCAATATATCGTAAACGTATGTTCTTTCCATCACAAAAGTTTTTTAATCGTTGGTATTTTTTTATCGTTTAAAGAATTTTTTTGCCCATGTGGATCCTGACATTATATTGCTAACGTCGCTTGAGAGTACTTCTATCGATTCGCTTATTTCTTTTGTGTTCGTCGGTTTGCGTTCGCGTATCTGCTGTTTGCGTGTTTCTTCTTTTATTCTTGCTGTGTCGTATTGCATTAGTTGTATAGAGTCGTGAAGTACTTGGTCGAGCATAGGTTTTACGTATTCTTTTTCGTATAGCGTAGCGCCTTTTGTAAGGTCCATGTTTTTGAGGTTTTCTTCTATGGTTTTATAGTTTGCCTTCAGTGTTTGGAAGGCATTGTCGAAGTCTTCGCTTGTTACGAGTGTAAGGCGATTTTCGACAGCTACTATTTTTTCCCAAGTTTCGGGTTCTCCGGGTTTCGGAGGAAGGATTGTGTCGGGATAAACTATCTTTTTAGGAGTTTCTTTTACGGGTTTTTTCTTTTTATTAGCTCTTTTCATTGTACGAAGTTTTTATTTGTTATTTTATGTTGATTGTTTTTTTGATTGTTTTTTTGATTAACTTCGACAGGGTGTTTTTCCCTGTCGAAGTTTTTGTATTATGGAGGTTTACTGTTCGTCTATTTCTTCTTCTTCCTGTTGTTTTACTTCAGGAGCAGGACGTGGAGGCATAATTGTGCGAACACTTTTCTTAAGATTTTCGAAGGTGTATTCTTTTGCCTTTACATGATCTTTATTTTTGTAGATTACTCGTCCGATTCCTAAGAATTTCATCAGATCGGAATAGAGTTCGTTCAGTTTTCCGATATTTTCGCTGACGGTTTGTTTCCGTTGGCTGATAATTTCGAACTGTCGCTGGTTATTTTCGGTGATTGAGTTTACAGCGTTAGAGAGATAAGCCACAGTTTCTTCGGATAAACCAACAGCAAGGAGTGATGGCTTGTAAATTTGTACGTTTTTATTTACAAGTACGAGGTTTTGACGTACACCTTCAATATCGCGCGAATGAACTTTTTTCGACAGCATCGAAAGTCCGAAATCTTTATCGCTAACGCCTATTTGATCTCTTGCAAGTTGCAGGTATCCGCGCATCATGTTGATTGGTTCAATCAGGCCGTCGGTATCGGCGTAGAGAGCTTTTGTAATTTTTTTCATCTCTTCTGTTTCTGTTTTTGGAGAAACAAGCTCATCGGCGGCAATAATTTTAGTTTCAAAGCCATTGAAATAAGCTTCGTTGAAAACAGGCGAGAATGTGGAAAAATCCGTCAAATCTCTACGGGCAATTAATAGCCCGAAACGGCAAATCATTAATAATTCTTCAATTCTACAATTGAATAATCGTGCTGCATAATCAGATTTTGTGCTCATAACTTAAAGTTTTTTAATTATTTTTAATTATTTAATTTAATTTAATTTATATTCATGCTACTGTCCAGCCTTTTAATGTGGCTATTGAAGTGTGGCATCCGGATATTCCCGGATTTCCACCTATAAAAATCTGCTTTACTACACCAGGAAGCGTATTTGAGTGCAAACTTGTGAATAAATCATCCAAAGCATTTGCAGAAAAATTATTTACGGAACAGCTTAAGCGTGCAAGTTTTGTGTTTGCGCTTACGTCCAAAGAACTGATTTGATTAAAAGTTAAATCAAGATCGTCCAAATCGGTATTTTTACTTACGTCCAGCGAGGTTAAACTGTTATCCGAGCAATTTAGATGAACAAGTTTTGTGTTTTTACTTAGGTCTATGCTTGTTAAACTGTTGTTGGCAAACTGCAAGCTTTCGAGTTTTGTATTTTTTGTTACATCTAAGGAGGTTAATTCATTTGACGGACAGTAAATCTGCTTTATGTTTATGTTTTCAGATGTATTTATAGCGGTTAGTTTATTCATGGCGCAATGCAAGCTCTCAATAACTGTATTTTTACCGAGATTTATGCTTGTTAATTCATTTGCCGAACAGTCAATCGTCCACAATTTCATGTTTTTGCTTACATCCAAATGGCTTAATTTATTATTGCCGCAATTTAATACCTCAAGTTCGGAGTTTTTACTCAAATCTAAAGATGTTAATTTATTTCCGAAACATGATAGATACCTTAGATTCGGATTTTTACTTACATCCAAGGATATAGTTTTGTTATTTTCGCAGATTAAAGACTTGATTTTTCTTCCACTCGCCTTTATTGTTTTACTGCCTGTAAGGGTGGCGTAAGTGTGTTCATATTCCTCATCCATATCAGCAAGCGTGGCGTTTTCGGCGTTACCGTCGCCCCAATCTATTGTAGCTGTTCCTTCGCCAGCAAGCTTTATTTTGACTGTTATAGCCGAAGCGTCGAAGGTAATCCTGATTTCATCGACTGTGTCTGCCGGCTTTTCGTCTTTTTTGCAGGACGCAAAAGCCATTAGTCCAAGCGAAATCACTGTTAAATAAATTAATTTTTTTTTCATTGTATTTTAATTTTTAATATTTAGAACCAAGATTGCAGGAAACAAGAGCTAAGACAGCTACGCAGTACTGTTTTATAAACCTCATGGCTATCAGAGCCATGATTACAGTAACCAAGAGCCAAGACAGCTGCGCAGTCTGGTTTTGCGAATCTATTAATCTTTAATTCATGTCTCATAATTCATAATTCATAATTCATAATTCATAATTCATAATTAAATTCACTCATATTCGCTCCATGCTTTGATTTCAATGTCATCGTAATCGTATTTACAGAAGGCTTGGATGAAGGCTGAGGCGAGGCGAGCGTTTGTTATCAGCGGGATGTTGAAATCGATAGCGCTACGTCGGATTGTGTAATCGTTACGCAGTTCGCCTTGCGTTAGGTTTTTAGGGATATTTATCACTAAATCGATTTTTTTGTCCTTTAGAAGTTCTAATGCGTTAGGACTTTCGTTTTCGTCAGGCCAATGCACTCTAATTGATGGCACTCCGTTGTCGGCAAGGAAGCGATGAGTGCCTCCTGTGGCGTACATTGTGTAACCTTTTTCGGCTAAGAGCTTTGTTCCTTCGAGCAGGGATGTTTTTGAGCGCAAAGTTCCGGTTGATAGCAGGATATTTTTCTTTGGAATGTTGTATCCGGAGGATAACATTGCCGTCAGAAGAGCTTGATAGAAGTCTTGGCCGATACATCCGACCTCTCCGGTGGAGGCCATATCGACTCCGAGAACAGGATCGGCGTTTTGAAGCCTCGAGAATGAGAATTGAGAGGCTTTTATGCCGACATAATCGAGGTCGAAGGCCGATTTTTCGGGTTTTTCGACTTTCAGCCCAAGCATTACCTTGCTTGCAAGCTCAATAAAGTTTATTTTTAAGACTTTCGACACGAAGGGGAAGCTGCGCGAGGCTCGAAGGTTACATTCGATTACTTTTATATCGTTATCCTTAGCTAAGAACTGAATATTAAATGGTCCGGTGATGTTTAGCGCGCGGGCTATTTCGCGGCTCACACGTTTGATTCGACGTACCGTTTCGACATATATCTTTTGCGGAGGGAATTGTATTGTTGCATCGCCGGAGTGAACTCCTGCAAACTCAACGTGTTCCGAAATCGCGTAGGCTATCACTTCTCCCGCGTTGGCCACAGCGTCCATTTCTATTTCTTTTGCATGTTGGATGAACTCCGAGACCACTACCGGATGCTTTTTTGAGACGTCCGCAGCAAGTTTCAGGAACTGCTTTAGCTCGTCGTCGTTTGAGCAGACGTTCATTGCCGCTCCCGAGAGGACGTAAGATGGCCGCACGAGGACGGGGTAGCCGGTTTGCTCGACGAAGCGGTGGATTTCGTCCATATTTGTAAGTTCCTGCCATTTTGGTTGGTCGATTCCAAGCGTGTCGAGCATCGACGAGAATTTATGTCTATCTTCCGCTCTGTCTATCGATTCTGCCGAGGTTCCGGTAAGTCTTATCCCTGCGTCGGCAAGCCGCACCGCGAGGTTGTTAGGTATTTGCCCGCCCATTGAGACCACTGTGCCGAAGGGTCGTTCGAGTTCCACGATGTCCATCACTCTTTCATAGCTCAACTCGTCGAAATACAGGCGGTCGCACTCGTCATAATCGGTGCTTACAGTTTCCGGATTGTAGTTAATCATTATTCCCCTGTATCCGTTTTGCCTTATAGTTTGCAAGGCATTGACGCTGCACCAGTCGAACTCCACGCTGCTTCCGATGCGGTAGGCTCCCGATCCGAGTACGATTACCGACTTTTGGTCGTCGTAAAATTCCACATCGTGCGCACTTCCTCCGTATGTCAGGTACAGGTAATTTGTTTTGGCTGGGTACTCTGCCGCGAGGGTGTCGATTTGTTTCACAAAGGGAACAATTCCTTTCTGCTGGCGTATTTTTCTTATGTCGAGCATTACGCTTTCCATCACACCGGCGTCCTTCAAAATCAAGCGTGCGAGTTGGAAGTCGCTGAATCCCGTTTGTTTTGCGTAGAGCATCAAATCGTCGGGCAGTTCCTCGAAAGAGTTATACGCGGCAAGTTCTGCGGAGGTGTCGGTGATATGTTTCAATTTATCGAGAAACCAATTGTCTATCATCGTCAATTGGTGAATTTTTTCGATACTGTATCCTTCTTCCAGCGCTTGCGCGATGTAAAAGATTCGTTTATCGGTAGGTTCCGCGAGGGCTTTTTCGATGTTATCGGTGGTAGCCTTTCTGTTCGCCACAAATCCGTGCATACCTTGCCCTATCATCCGCAGTCCCTTTTGAATAGCTTCTTCAAAAGTACGTCCGATAGCCATTACTTCGCCCACGCTTTTCATGCTGCTACCAAGTTTGCGCGATACTCCACGAAATTTTCCGAGATCCCAGCGAGGAATTTTGCAGACTACATAGTCTAAAGCAGGTTCAAAGAAGGCTGGTGTGCTTTTTGTAACGGAATTTTTGAGGTCGAAGAGGCCATAACCCAAGGCTAATTTGGCTGCGACGAAGGCTAAGGGGTATCCGGTGGCTTTTGATGCTAGAGCCGAAGAGCGCGAGAGCCTTGCATTGACTTCTATCACGCGATAATCTTCGGATTCGGGGTCGAGGGCGTACTGTACATTACATTCGCCGACTATTCCTATATGTTTTATGATTTTTATCGACAGTTCGCGAAGCTTATGATACTCGCTGTTGCTCAATGTCTGCGACGGGGCTACTACTATGCTTTCTCCGGTGTGTATTCCAAGAGGATCGAAGTTTTCCATGTTGCACACCGTTATGCAGTTATCGAAACGGTCGCGTACTACTTCGTATTCTATTTCTTTCCAACCTCTGAGCGACTTTTCTATGAGCAATTGGCCGGAGTATGCGAAGGCTTTTTCGGCTAATTTCGACAGTTCCTTCGGATTATTACAGAATCCGCTGCCTAATCCTCCAAGTGCGTATGCTGCGCGCACTATTATGGGGTATCCTAATTCCTCTGCGGCGTCTAATGCTTCGGCTACGGAGACTACTGCATGGCTTTTTATGGTTTTGACGTCGATTTCGTTAAGTTTTTGCACGAAAAGTTCGCGGTCTTCGGTGTCCATAATAGCTTGAACTGGAGTTCCGAGTACTTCTACGCCGTATTTTTCGAGCGTGCCGGCAGTATAAAGGCTTACACCACAGTTCAGGGCAGTTTGTCCACCGAAAGCGAGGAGTATTCCCTGCGGTTTTTCTTTTTCGATGACTTTTTCGACGAAATATGGAGTAACCGGCAGGAAGTAAATCTTATCTGCGACGCCTTCGGAAGTTTGTACCGTAGCGATATTTGGGTTAATCAGCACTGTTTCGACGCCTTCTTCGCGCATAGCTTTCAAAGCCTGAGATCCAGAGTAATCAAATTCGCCGGCTTCACCGATTTTTAATGCTCCAGAGCCGAGCAGAATGACTTTTTTAATACCTTTATTCAACATTTTACGTAAACTGTGAGTGTTTAAAGTTCAATTTTACTAATCGCACAGGGTGCAAAGATATGTTTTTTTCCAAAGCAGGTCTGTTCTATGGTCTCGATTTGGGCTTAAATCGTAGTTTTTTGGCCTTGAAAGGTCTTTTTTTGGCTTGTATCTTATTGATATACAGATTTGAAAAAAAGTTATGAACAATTTGCTATTTTGCCTGTTGATAAGTGTTAGCGGGGTGGTTTTACCTATTGATTTTTTGATTGATTTAGGGGAATTTATGATTGTATGGATTAATGTTGAATAAGAGCAATGAAATATCTATTCAAAAAAAGTATCTACTTTTGCGCTTATGTATGATGTTATAATTATAGGTGGAGGCCCTGCCGGACTTATGGCCTCAATAGCTGCGGCTGAGGCCGGTGCGAAAACCTTACTGCTTGAAAAGATGGATAAACCGGCTCGCAAACTGCGTATTACAGGTAAAGGACGCTGTAATATTACCAATGTCAAAGATGTTGAAGAGTTTATGCAACATATTTTTCCAGATGCGATGTTCTTTAAAGAGGCTTTTTCGAGATTTTCAAATCGGGATCTTATAGATTTTATCAATTTGATAGGAATTGAGACAGTTGTGGAACGAGGCGACAGGGTTTTTCCCTCGTCTCGTAGCGCTCCCGTGCTGGTGGACGCCTTGATTTCGTATGCAATATCGAAGAAGGTTCATCTTTCGAGCCGCTCGGAGGTTACTCGGCTAATACGCAGGGAAGATCGTATAGTAGAGGTTGAATATCGATGGGGCGAAAGGCTTTGTCGCAACTTTGCGAAGACTTTTATCGTGGCTACTGGAGGATTATCGTATCCTGCAACAGGCTGTACTGGCGACGGATATGCTTTTGCACGTTCTGTGCAGATTTCTGTAATTCCGCAGCGTCCAAGTTTAACGCCACTGTTTATTTCCGACGCCGGACAGCCGCGTTCTCTATCGATACGCAATGCTTCTCTACGTCTTAAGGCTGATAATCGTAAGGTTCAGGAGGAGTTTGGCGAGATGGAATTTTGTGGTCGGTATGTCTCTGGCCCTTGTGTGCTGCGATTAAGTCGTAAAGCAGGTGAACTTCTTTTACAAAAATCGAAAGTTACTCTTAGTATCGACTTTAAACCGGCGCTTTCGGCTCATAAGCTTCGTTTACGCATCGAGCGCGAGCTTGCTGAAGCTCCATCGAATGTAGGTCTGGGCTATTTGCTTGGCAAGCTCATGCCTCGCGACCTTTCTTTTGCCTTTGCTACACGATTTCAATTGGATCAGGGTAAAAATATTCACGATGCGGACAAATCCGATATTGAAAAAATTGTGTTTGGATTGAAAGAATACAGTTTACACATAGTCGGAATAGGTTCTTTCGATGATGCAATTGTTACTGCCGGAGGGGTTTCGCTTTTTGGTATCCATTCCGACAGTATGCGAGCTAAAAAGGTCGATAATTTATATTTTGCAGGCGAGGTACTTGATCTTGACGCCGATACCGGCGGGTATAATCTTCAGATAGCCTTTTCTACGGGCTATCTTGCCGGCATTTCGGCGGCCTTATCGCTTGGAAAATCCAGAGATAAATAAATTTTTTTTAATTTTGCGGCCTGTCTTACGACTTGAGAATCGATAAAATGATATGAACATGATTAGATTTGTTTTAGTGATAGTTACGGTTTTGTTTTTCGTTAAGACGAAGGGTCAGGATCATCCTTTGTCATGCGAGCTAAAGGATTCTGTTAGGCGGGTTGTGTCTCCGGTATCTCCGGTGAAAATCAGTCATGGACGTATCGATTCTCCCGCAGGAATCGAGATGACCAAGATGAGCGTTGCCGTGGCGACCAAGGATTCTTTGGTGAAGACGAAGAAGCAAAAACATCCCGATAATGCCTCCTGGCGTCTTGGGATTAACGCCGGCTGGGAACTTTGTATAGCGCCTGTGCCTTACGATCTTCCAAAGGATTTGGAGAAATATCGAAGCGGACTTCGCTATGGACATTTTATTGGCGCCGATGGGATTAAGTTTTTCAGTCGGAACGTCGGCGCAGGCTTCAAATATAGTCTTTTCAAGACGGGGAATAAATCCGAGATGTCTTATACTCTGAACAATGGCACGAGTTTCGAGGGTTTTATGAGCGATAATATTTACGTTCATTATATAGGTCCGTACTTGTCGCTACGGTCGATTCCGAAGCGGAATAAGATTTATGCCAACTGCGATTTTTCAATTGGCTATACTCTTTATTATAACCATTGTACGTTAAGGGATAAGACCTATCTTCTGAAAGGGGAGAATTTTGGTTTTATGTCGTCGTTGGGGGCTGATTTTATGGTTTCGAGCGGCATGTCTCTTGGGTTGAATTTGAGCATTATAGCTGCGTCCATCCACAGCCGGAAGTCCGAAGAACATAGCGTAGCATTGAACGGCGATCAGGCCGAAAATCTGTCGCGCGTAAGTCTTGGACTGATTATCAGGTATTATAAATAGCTTCTGCGGAGGTTTTATTCCGTTTCGACTTCGTGCAAGGCGTACTCGAAGCCTTCCATTACGGGGTTGTGCAAGACTTTTACGCAGATTTCGTTGGTAATAGTCATCGCTTGTTCTTTGTTTGCGGCTTCGAGGTCGAGGGTGATGTGTTTACCGATGCGGATGTTGTCCACATTTGAGTATCCGAGGCTTGCGAGGGTCATTCCAACGGCCTTTCCCTGCGGATCGAGCAGGGCTTTGAGTGGCATGATGTTTATTTCGGCAATATATTTCATGATTAAAATTGATCAGTGATGTCTAAATAAGTAAATTTTGTCATTTCGAGGGCAGTACAAGCGGCTTCGACGCCTTTGTTACCGTATTTTCCTCCGGCTCTGTCCTCGGCTTGCTGGAGATTATCGACGGTAAGAACTCCAAAGATAACGGGGATGCTTGTGTTTAGCGATGCGTGCAGAATTCCGTGAGTTGCGGCCTGACATACATAGTCGAAATGAGGCGTTTCGCCTCTGATGACGCATCCAAGACAGATTATGGCGTGCGGCGAGGTTAGCAGAGCGGCTTGCTGCGCGGCGTAAGGAAGTTCAAAACATCCCGGAACTCGAATTACTACGAGGTCTTCGTCCTCTACTCCGGCTTTTTTCAGGGTTTTCATCGCTCCGTCAAGCAAAGCAGAGGTTATTTTTTCGTTCCATTGCGAAACGATTATGGTGATGACTCTGTTTTTTCCTTCCGGAAGGTTTTCTGGAGATTCTGCCGTATTTTGAAGTTCGGTAGCCATTTTCTTTGCTGATTTTTAATTTGCCGACAGTACTTTTGCGTGTTCTATGTACTTATCGACGTCCTGCGCTTCGGAACTATCGGCGTATTTTGTTTTGATTTCCTGATATAGTTTCAGGGCTTCGGCGTAGTTTCCGTTTTTTTCGTAGATAGCGGTGGCTTTCATCAAGTACTTTGCAGCCAGATTGTTTTCTTTGAGTTTTGCTGCTTTGAGGAAATATTTCAGCGCTTGTTCGTAATTTTCGATTTCGACGTAGCAGTCGCCAATGTTTGCCAATGCTCTCGGCGCCAAGACTTCGTCGTCGGATTTAAAGCGTTCAAGAAATTCTATTCCTTTTTCGTATTCGCCAATTTGGAGACAACATACTCCGGCACAGAAGTTGGCGAGATTTCCGGCGTCGGTCGAGCCGTATTCTTCGGCAATTTGCTCGAATCCTGCGCCGTCCATAGTTCCATCGCCGTATAAAGCGAGCCTGAACGAGTCTTTTGCAAAATGATTTTGCGCCTTATACATCTGCGCTGCAGCTTCTTTGTTTTTGGGTTTCGAGACAAACTCGCGGTAAGCGAACAATCCGCCTACTACTACCACTATCCCTACAAGCCCGTAAATCAGCGGGTTCTTGTTTTTCAAAAAGAAGGCTTCCGCTTTGTGCATGGTTTCAATTACCTCTTCTGCCTTCACTCGATTTTGTTCTTTCTCTTTTTCGAGTTCCTTAGATTTCTTCGACATATCGACTTTTGTGTTTTAAAAAAGTTGCGCAAAGATACGCTTTTTTTCGGATATGCAAGAAATGGGAGAAAATTTGGACATAAAAGTTGCAATTATATTTTACGGGATAAAAATTCTCTTAAATAAATGTGCTGTATTCCGTTGCGGCTGTTGCCTGTAAAATCGTCCATAGAAACGACTATTTTTGGGTAATTGTCCTGTATTTTTTCCAGATTTCCGAACTCGCGTTCAACAGTGCTTGCCTCCTGCAAAAGATAACAAACCTGCACATAGATTTTTTCGCCGTTTCGAGAGCCGACAAAGTC
>JAITGD010000049.1 GCA_031280885.1 Prevotellaceae bacterium
TGTTTGTAAAAACCAAGCGTCGAATTTATCAACTTTGCATTCGACGGAAATATCGGTAATTGTAGCTGCATGTTGTTTTAATTTTTTGCAAATATACGACATTATCAGTTTGCGATAACGATTTTTCTTCCTATTGAACTTCAATTATTTCCTAATAACCACTTCTGGAGTTCTGAAATTGAAGACAAATTATCCATAAAGTCCTCAAAATCAATAAAATTTCCATATATTTCCTTTGACATCCAATCGTCTAAAAGTCCAACCGTCTAAAAATCCAACCGTCCAAAAATCTACGATTCTCTTTGCACCACATACAAGCTCATATCGCGCAAAGCGTATTTTGCTGGAGTTTCGGGGAGTTCGTCGATGAGTTCAATTGCTTTGTTGCAGTAATTATTTGCTTCTTTTTCAGCGTATTCTATACCGTGATGCAGATTTACAAAATCGCGGATAAGATTTACGTTATCACGATTTTCGCCGGCATTTTCCACTAATTTCAGTATTCTATTTCGTTCGTCTTGCGAAACGAGCGAAATTGCATGCAGTAAAGGCAGGGTTATTTTACGTTCAACTACGTCGTTTCCTGCTGGTTTGCCTATTTTATCGGTTTTATGATAGTCGAATATATCATCGCGAATTTGAAATGCAATTCCGATATTTTGGCCAATGTTGTACATTTTGTCTGCAAATTCATTGTTGGCGCCCACCGATTTTGCACCCATTGACATTGAGGCTGCTATCAAGACGGCAGTTTTCTTTTGGATGATTTCAAAATAAGTTTTTCTCGACAAGTCGAGGTTCATCGATCGCTCTATTTGCATTAATTCACCTTCGCTCATTTCGCATATCGGACGAGTCATAATATCCAGCATATCATGCAGTTTATTATCAGTAATTATCAGCAAAGCCTTCGACAGCAGATAGTCGCCCACAAGTACCGCTATTTTGGAACTCCAAGAGGCGTTCACTGATTTTCGTCCACGACGCTCGTCGGATTCGTCCACCACGTCGTCGTGAATTATTGTTGCCGAGTGGATGAGTTCCACCGCCGCTGCACCTGCAAATGTTCTGTCGCCAAGCTGTTTACCTGTAGCCGCTGCCGACAATACTGCCAGCAAGGGACGTATGCGTTTGCCTTTTCGTCCGAAGACATATTCTATAACATTCTCAAGCAGAGGAGAATCGCAAGTTAAAAACATCCGCATAAGTTCCTCGAACCTATTCATCTCGTCGTTGACGGGAGCAATTATGTTTTCCAGAGTTATGTTCATAACATTTTGGTCTAATCGGCGGCAAATTTAGTTAAAAATTCTTATCATCTCACTTGCTATACGACAAAAAATCAAAGGCCGTCCGATAGTTTCAGACAGCCTTGCTTTCGCAAACGCCATAAAATCACTACGATTTTTTAGCGTCGAGATGTTTTTTGTACCGGTTCATAAACTTATCCACACGTCCGGCAGTATCCACCAGCTTCATCTTGCCGGTGTAAAAAGGATGCGAAGTGTTAGAAATTTCCAACTTATACAGAGGATATTCCACATTGTCCACCTCTATAGTTTCCTTAGTTTGGACGGTTGAACGGGTGAGGAAAAGCGTTTCGTTGGACATGTCTTTGAACGCTACCACACGATAATTTCCCGGATGTATATCTTTTCTCATGACAAATAATTAATTAATTTTCCGTATTTTAAACCTATTCCGTTGCGATTTTGTGCATCGAAACGGGCTGCAAAGGTAAATCAAATTTTCGAGATACGAAACTTTTCTCATATCTTTGCACCTAATTTTGCGACAAAGATTAAAATGATATTATTGTTGAAAAAGAGAATACTGCACAAATTTATTGCGATTATCGCCTTGTCGGGTTCGTGTTTCGTCATCGGCGCTCAAACGCCTGAGAATATTAGTATTGAAATGAAAATTACGTCTGACAGCATAACTATCGGCGACCGGGCTACTCTGGAAATCACAGCTTCGTATCCGGCTTCGGATTTGCTTGTTTTTCCCGATTTCGGCGAGGAACTCGTCGAAGGCGTGGAAATCGTATCATCCGAAAAACTCGACACGCTCAAATCGAAGGACGAGGCCACAATGCGAGTTCGTAAGAGATACATAATCACCTCTTTTGATGAGGGAAATTACCGAGTAAACGATTTTCGATTAGCGTATCGTTCGGGAGAAGAGACCAAGATGCTCTCATTTGATAATGAAGAACATCTGACGCTGCACGTGAAAGCTGTGGATATTCCCGACGATTTTAAGCCTCACGACATCAAGGACGTACGTAAATATTCTTCTGATCTATGGATTATCGTTCTTGCCGTTTTGTTTTGCCTGTTTATCGTGGCAATAGCTTTGCGGATAATACTCGGACGGGAAAAAATGCTGCAAGTATTTACAGGCGTTACGGTTCCCCTTAAATCGCCCTACGAAAAAGCAATCGAAAAACTGCGGAAACTGAAAGGCGCAAAACTGCCCGAATCGGGTAAAATCAAGGAGTATTACACGGAATTGACCGAGATAATACGCGAATATCTCGAAGGATGCACCGGCCTGAATATGATGGAAAAAACTTCGGGCGAAATTCTTGACGCTCTGTCTTCAACAAGATTCAACTCGGACGAACAAACGCAATATCTTCGCGATCTGTTCTTTTACGCAGATTTGGCCAAGTTTGCCAAATACGTCCCCGGCACGGCCGAAAACGAAAAAAGTTGGCAATGCGCGCAAGCCTTTGTCGAAACCGGAAAGCCTGTACCAACTGTCAATGAAAACAATACGGAAACTAACGAGGTCGAATTAAAAAAGAATCACGATAAATGAAAGCTCGTCCGTCTAAAAGTCCAAAAGTCCAAAAGTCCAAAAAATGAAACAGCTATTCGATATTCCGAAGTTTGAAAACCCTGTCTGTCTGTGGCTTTTGTTGCTGCTGATACCGTACATAATTTGGTATTTGATATGGGGACGCAAGTCGAAAGCATCCATTCGAGTGTCCACCGTTGCGATGTTTGAATCCGCAGGGCGCGGCCTCCGGTATTATTTGCAACATCTTCCCTTTGTTTTGCGTTGTCTTATTTTAGCCTTGATAACGATAGCTTTAGCTCGTCCGCGTTCATCGAAAGAATTTGAACGCACGAGCGTGGAAGGCATAGATATAATGCTGGCTATGGACGTATCTACCAGCATGTTGGCGCAGGATTTCAAACCAAATCGTCTGGAAGCGGCCAAAAACATCGCTGTGGAATTTGTGTCGCAACGACCGACCGACCGCATCGGAATAGCCTTGTTTGCAGGCGAAAGTTTTGTGCAATGTCCGCTGACCACCGACCAAGCCACGCTCATAAACCTCATTGCCGCAGTGCAAACCGACCTTATCGAAGACGGCACGGCAATAGGCGACGGTTTGGCCACCGCCGTAAGCCGACTGAAAGACAGCGAAGCAAAAAGCCGAGTTATCATTCTGATGACCGACGGAGTCAATAATAGCGGAAATATCGCTCCCGTTTCGTCCGCCGAAATAGCCCAAATGTACGGAATCAGAGTTTATACTATCGGCATAGGAACCAACGGAATGGCGCCTTATCCGATGTCGATTTACGGACGAGTGCAAATGACTCAACAGAAAGTAGAAATCGACGAAGAATTGCTGAAGGAAATAGCAAAACAAACAGGAGGTCAATATTTTCGCGCCACCGACAATACAAAACTCGTGGAAATATACAGCCAAATCAACGAGATGGAAAAAACTAAAAGTCTGGTCGACTCCTTTCCCGTGTACAAGGAAGAATTTTTGCACTTCGCTTTGGCAGCTTTCTGTCTGCTGATGCTCGAATTATTCGTAAAACTATTCGTACTTAGAAGAATACCGTAAAACATACACAAAAAATGATAGAGTTTAAAAACGAAGGTTTTGCATGGTTATTTCTGCTGATTCCGCTTTTAGTAGCGGCCTTCGCCCTGTACTCGTACGTGCGGCGCAAGCGTTTGGCGCGTTACGGCGATGTCGGCCTGATGAAACCCTTGATGCCCATGGCCTCGCGATACAGAGGCTGGTTCAAAACCATACTGACCTGCATCGCAATCTTTTTTTTCGTGCTTGCTCTCATGCAGCCTCGCATAGGCGAAGTACTTGCCGAAGTACAAAGCAAAGGAGTAGAAGTAGTTATTGCTCTGGATATTTCAAACAGCATGCTTGCCACCGATTTTTCCCCTTCGCGACTTGAACGCTCCAAAATGGCAATATCGCGTCTGGTAGAAGGAATGAAAAACGATCGCATTGGCTTGGTGGTATTTGCAGGCGACGCATACATGCAGTTGCCCATAACTAACGACTACATGTCGGCGAAGATTTTTCTCAACGCCATAAATCCGACCATAGTATCGAGGCAAGGAACGGATATCGAAAAAGCCATTGCCCTGGCAATGAAATCATATTCCTCGCAAAGCGAAAAAAGTCGAGCCTTGATAATCATCACCGACGGCGAAAATCAAGAAGGTAATCCGGTTGAAACAGCCGAAATTGCCCGTAAGGACGGTATCACCATACATACCATAGGAATAGGCTCGGAACAAGGCTCTCCAATCAGGCTGGCCAACGGAGATATGATGAAGGATAAAAACGGACAAATAATAGTTTCGCGCCTCGACCAGACCACTTTACAACAAGTGGCGGCGGCAGGAGGAGGAACATGTACAATTGCTAACCCTTCGGATTTGGGACTGAACGCAGTACTGAAAAATATCAAAGAGATGGAAAAGAAAGATTTGCTATCGACACATTTCAAATCATATTTTGAATTATTTTACATCCCGCTTACCTTAGCCTTGATTTTTTTGGTTCTGGATGCCTTAGTACTCGACCGCAAAAATAAAATTTTACGCAACCTTGACATCTTTAAAAGAAGGGTTTAGCTACAATCCGACAAAAAAAAGTGAAAAAAATTTGATGCAGAGTATTGCAGATTAAAAAAACTTGCTTACCTTTGCACCGCGATTCGGAAGTGAAACGCAAAACGAGGGCCTATAGCTCAGCTGGTTCAGAGCATCTGCCTTACAAGCAGAGGGTCACAGGTTCGAATCCTGTTGGGCCCACAAAATTAAAAGCCGTTTAAATCACAGATTTAGACGGCTTTTTCCTTCTGATAAACTGTTGATAACTTAATTTGCAAAGTCTTGGAAAATTGTCGTACCTTTGCGCGATGAAATTAAGTGAATTAAAGCTGCATGTTGCTGAAATATCGCAGAAAAGAATCGTAATATTGGGAGGCGGCGAAAGCGGTATGGGCGCGGCAGTGCTGGCTCAACAGCAGGGTTTTGACGTGTTTCTCTCGGACAACGGAAAATTGTCCGACGAACATCTCGCCATACTTCGTAAATATAACATCGCTTATGAAGAAGGCGGACATACTCGCGAGCTGATACTCAACGCCAACGAAGTGATAAAAAGCCCCGGTATTCCCGATTATATCCCAATTGTGGAAGCTGTGCGAAAACAGAAAATCCCGATCATTTCCGAAATCGAATTTGCAGGACGATATTGTACCGCAAAACGAATCTGCATCACAGGAAGCAACGGAAAAACTACTACCTCGTCGCTGATATATTTTCTGCTCAAAAATGCAGGCCTGAACGTAGGACTCGCCGGAAATATCGGAAAAAGTTACGCATATCAAGTGGCAACCGAAAAATTCGATTACTATGTCATAGAATTGAGCAGTTTTCAACTCGACGGAATGACAAATTTCAAAGCCGACATTGCCGTGCTGCTGAATATAACGCCCGATCATCTTGATCGTTACGATAATCAAATGCAAAATTACGTGAACTCAAAGTTCCGAATCACACAAAACATGCGCAAGGAAGATTGCTTTATCTTTTGCTCCGACGACGAAATTACTATGCGACATCTGAAGAAAATAGTGCTTAAAACACAGATGCTCTCGGTGTCGCAAACTCAAATCTTGGATCAGGGAGCTTATCTTTTCGACGAAAGACTTGTAACTCGTTATCAAGATTCCGAATTTGAAATCTTAATCAAAGAACTTGCTCTGGGTGGACGACATAATGTGTATAATTCGATGGTGGCAGCGGTGGCGGGAAAAGTACTCGACATCCGTAACTCCGTTATACGCGAAAGCCTTATGGGTTTTAAAGGTGTTGAACACCGACTCGAATTTGTGTCCATAGTAAACGGAATAAAATTCGTCAATGATTCCAAAGCAACTAATGTAAATTCAGCATGGTATGCCTTAGAAAGCATGGCCGACAAAGTAGTCTGGATAGTGGGAGGCACAGATAAAGGAAACGACTATTCGTCTCTATATGAGTTAGTCAAGAAAAAAGTCAAGGCAATTGTCTGTTTGGGACTGAATAACAAAAAAATCATAGATAATTTCAAAGATTTTGTGCCGACGATTGTCGAAACAAAATCGGCCAAAGCAGCTGTGCAAAAAGCACATGAACTAAGCCAACCCGGATATACGGTTCTGCTCTCGCCTGCCTGCGCAAGTTTCGACCTTTTTCATAATTACGAAGATCGAGGACGTCAATTTAAACAAGCCGTACAAGCTCTGAAATAGCTGTTTACAGTTTTTCCGTAGAAAGGATTAAAATAAATCAATTCGAAAGACTGTTTTCGGCAACAATTTCTACAATTTGCTCTATTTTCTTGCGAATTACAGCCGTTTTGCAAGTAAAATTATTAACCATCACAGTAAAACAGAGCGTTTTGCCCTGTTTGTTTTTGATGTATCCGGCATAATTTAAAACTCCATTCATAGAACCGCTTTTAAGACGAATACGCGAGCGCGCACGATGCCCCAACATGAAATTTTTTAGAGTTCCTTCACCTCCGGGATAAGGAATATAATTCTCAAAATCAGGAATTACCTGTGTAATTGCCCGTAAATAGTCGCACATGAAATCAGCAGTCATTAAATTACGTCGAGATAGGCCGCTACCGTCGGTTATTCGTATTTTATCGACATCTAATCCAAGTGATTTAAAGACTGATGCAAGCGCACGAGCGCTTTTTTCGTATGTCGATTCGCCGGTGAGAGATTTCGATACGGCTTTGAATATGGCGTCGGCATAAATATTGTTGCTGTAAACATTAGTTTTCAATGCAATATCGGAATATTCCGGCGAAATTTCAGTAAAAATCTCTGTAAGTTGCTCTTTGGGTTCAACAAAGATAGGCTCCGAAGCTGTAAATCCTCCGGAAAAGCCATGATTTTCAAGAAATCGAGCAAAACAAAAGGCCGATTCGGCTTCCGGATTGCGTAAGGCCGCTGAAAGTTTGTATTCTTTGCCCGAAGATGGTACTTCTCCTTCAAGATAATATACTGTGGAACAAGTCGGTGAAGAATATACCGCTGCCGTGCAAGAAGAATCGCGATGAACGGGAATAAGCGACGAGGTAAGAGAGAGGTCAAAAGGAAAATTGCCGCTTATCGACAGATTTTCGGGAAGCATATCGCTTGCTTTGAGGGTAATGTCGAAACTGTTTTCGCAAAAATTGAGACTCGAAACCCCTGCGCCGTAATAAGCGCCAATATCTTCCCATTCCCACGAAGGATGTGCGCGCTCCGAAGCAAGACCGGCCGCTACCGGAATTATTTTCCCGTGTATCTTGTTTATTCCTTTGCGTTTCAGGGCATGAGCAAAGCGTGTGAAAACAGAATCGGGAACTGTTCGCTCGAATGATTCGGATCCGAAACAAGGATCGCCGCCTCCTACGAGATAAATTTTGCCGGTGAAGACAGAATCGCTCACCGTACCCGAACTTGCAAGCAAAGTATTGAAAGTATGCTGCTTACCAAGTACAATAAAACCTGCTCCGGTGGTAAGTAATTTCTGTATCGAAGCAGGAATCAGCCTTGTGTCAGAGCGATATGAGGCTATTTTTGCTCCGGATGCAAGATCAACGACTTTAAAACTGAGGGAGGCGCCAAGTAAATCCTTGTCGCGCTGAAGTTCGTCGATATAAGCGGCGAGTTTTACGGCTACAGACGATTGCGAATACAGTGTCGATGAATGAAATACCATCAACAGAACAAGTGTAATGGCTGCGAGCGGGCTAATGCGAGCTGTGTGATTCACAATTTACAGTCCAACGACTCGATTTAGATATTCCGAAAAGTTTTTGATAATCGGATGATAATCAGATCCCATCAAAGGAGAAGAAATTATGAAATCCGCAGTCGAACGGTTCGTTGCCGTTGGGATATTGTAAACGCTTGCTATTCTAAGTAAGGCTTTTACATCGACGTCGTGAGGTTGCGGTTCCATTGGATCCCATAAAAATATGAGATAATCAATTTTACCATCGCAAATTAAGGCTCCCATTTGCTGATCGCCGCCTAAAGGACCAGATTTTAACTTTGTTACGTGTAGTTTTCCTTCGGGATCGTCAGAAAGTTTTGCGCGCAGCGCAGTTTCTACCAAAGTTCCTGTGGTTCCGGTACATATCATGTCATAATCTGTCAAAATCGCGACATTAAATTCTGCCCATTCTACAAGATCTTTCTTACGATTATCGTGCGCTACGAGCGCAATTGTTTTTCTTTTTTTCATTACGATTAAAACTCTTTAATTTCGCCGCAAAGGTAATGCTTTTATTTTAGTATAGGTAGAGGCTTGCGTATTTTAATGAAAATAAAATATGTTTTTTTTGATGTAAATCCCGAAAAATTTGATAAAAGATCCTAATGTTTTTAAGGATGATAAAGATTTTACGAATAACAGGGTAGCTTTATTAAAGTAATCACAGAAAAAATCAGCGAAAGTATCGTAATTTCGACTGTAAGATGCGTTTTTAGCGAAGTAAGATGCGTTTTTAGCGAAGTAAGATGCGTTTTTAGCGAAGTAAGATGCGTTTTTAGCGAAGTAAGATGCGTTTTTAGCGAAGTAAGATGCGTTTTTAGCGAAGTAAGATGGATTTTTAGCGAAGTAAGATGCGTTCCGACAAACGCAAGAAGCGTAATTTTGATAGGAAGATGCGCTACGACGGACGCAAGAGGAGTAATTTTGATTGAAAGAAAGGTTCTGTCGAATGTAAAAATATGTTTATATATGGCATTGTTAAGGGACGTGTAACAAATAACTTATAATGCGGTAAAAGATCTCCGGTATTTTTGCTATAAAACAGAAACAACTTATTTATTTCACGTCCCTAAATTAATATGGATAGATTTCGCCGTTTACTTGAATTTTCGGACGATAAATTTATCCAAAGCATATTTTCCCGGACCGGTCAGCATCAGAATTACAAAAACGACGAGATAAAGAAAAGCAAGTTCTCCGTTGCCTTCGCCTACAAGTTTGCCTTTGTGAACGAGGAAAAAAGCCACAGCCATGTTTATAATCAATGGAATCAGGGCAAGTCGGTATAAAAGTCCGGTAATCACCCCTGCGGCGCAGAAAACTTCGGCGAAGACTACCAGCCCTGCCGCCAAAGGATTATCTATGCCCATCGATTTGAAGTTCATCACAGTGGTTTCAAAATTGGTGAGTTTGCCCCA
>JAITGD010000094.1 GCA_031280885.1 Prevotellaceae bacterium
CTTCGTTCAGCGCGAAATGCCCTGTCATCCCCATCACAGTATATCCGTATTGTGGATATACCCGTTCGGCATAATATCCGCCCAGAAAATCGTTGATGGAGAAGAATCCGGGCGCCAGCCTGGTAATCGTCGCATGGTATCCGGGATAAGGAATCAAAGCGCCTGAGGCAAGGGTAAGCCTTTCGGTTCCTGTCTGAGTAGTGTATCTTCCTGAAAGATCTTCTGTTACGTTGGGATTGCAGACAATCACATCGCGAATGGCTCGCGATTTCAATCCATCGGCATTAACGGCCGTATATTCAACCTTGTACATGCCCATTGCCTCATGATCTACGTTGCTTTCGATAGTGATTGTCGAGGTAACGTCTTTTCCCTGCAAGGTGGCAAGCACACCGGCGTCGGTATAAACCTCACCAACCTGTACCACAGCGGGATTCTCGCCCTTGATATGGAACGAAACATAATGAATAGTGCTTGACAAGTCGGCTGTTTCCTTTTTACATGACAGCAGCGCTATTGCGAATAGTGATAATAAGCTTATTTTAAATGCTTTCATAATTTTTAGTTTTTTAATATAAAAAATCATTTGCCTGTTTTCAGATTCCACCATACTTTTTGTCCGACGTCGGGTTTTTGTGACGGTGCGTTGCTATTACGGAAAATATAATACTCGGGATACAGAGGAGAGGCCGGCAAATTACCTTGCAGCAATTGACGTCCCTTTACCGACACGGTCAGAGAGCCAACCGGAAACGACGTCCAGGCTGTGCGTCTGTCGGCTGCGATGTTAATCTCATTTACTGAGGGATATTTTGTGCGATTTCGTTCAAGAAACGATTCGAGATGCTGATAGTTGCAGTTTGCAACCCATTTTTGCATGACTATAGCCTTGATTTCATTTTCGATCGTACCGTCTGTCCATTGGGCGTATCCTCCGGGTTCGATAATGCTGTAATCGTCGATTCCATGCTGATTTAGCGAGGCTTTCACTCCGGCGTCGTAGTATGCCTTTGCTTGTGTGTGATTTCCGGCACGGGCATAAACTTCGGCCACATAAAAGGCAACTTCCCAATCGGACATCAGTATCAAATCCAGATTTGCAGGGATTATTGCGGTTGCATAGCTTTCTTTATCGTCCGCCGTGCCGTTTCCATCGGCGTCTTCTTTCGAGTCGAAATCTCCGAAGAAAGCGGCTTTACTTCCCGAAAACAGTTTGCTCTGACGAGGGTCGGAATTGACTCTCAGATAGTCGAAAAAACTTTTACAGGCTATCACATTTTGAGAAAAATAGTTAGCTCCTCCGGCCTGAAATTCGCGCATCGGATGGCGTTTTCCTTCCATTGCATCATCCCAGAGGCTACCCGATATTTTTGCGCTTGACGTCAATAAATCAGCGCTTTGTATATATGTCAGCACGGTTGCATTGTTGTAGTCGGGCGTTTCCGAGAGACGAAGCATCAACTTCAACTTCAATGCACTTGCAAACTGATACCATTTGTCCAAATCGCCGTGATAAATAAGGTCTTGTGTTTCGCTGATCGTTGAATTGTCCAAATCGACGGTAAGCAAGTCGTCTATTCGTTTCAACAGGTCGGCATAAATATCCTTTCCCTTTTCCTGAACGGGATTGTAGATGCCTTCATCTCCGCGAAGCGCCTCAGAATAAGGCATATCGCCCCACACGTCGGTAATGATTTGCCAGGCAAAAATGGATAACGCTTCGGCAACGAAGTAATACCCTTTATTTTCGTCATTGGCTGTCATTTTTATAATTCGACGCAAATCAGTCAGACCTTCGCTTGTCAACGAAAGGTATGTTATATTAAAATCTTGCGGGAGGTATTCGCAGAGCGTTTTAAACTGCGAAGCCGAATAGCTTTGCGTCCAGTATTCAACCCAAAAACCTCCGCCAAATCCGAAATCCCATCCCATCAGATTGTTGGCAATGCCCATTTCTGCAGCCGGTAATAAGGCGTTGGCGTCCGGCACTTGTTCCAAGGCGTCCGGGTCGTGGTTAATGTCCAGCCAGTCTTTGCAACTCGCCAGCGATATTGTAAATAGAATTGCTATTATTAAAAAATTATTTTTCATGTCTTTTTATATTGATGATTATTAAAACGATACACTTAATCCAAATACAAAAGTTTGGTATGGTGGCGTTACTCCGAACTCGCCGAATTTAGCTGCAATATTATTGCCGAAACTTGTCATTTCAGGGTCGATATACTGATTTTCGACCGGCGTCCAGAGCAGAATGTTTTCTGCCGTAAGAGATGCACGAAGTCCCTTCAGCTTCAATATTTTGCAAAAAGAATCCGGGAATTTATAAGCCAGACTTATGTTACGCAGTTTCAAATAAGATTTGTCGATAACCGCATGGTCGGTATAGCGGAATCCGCCGTTGCTGTAAAACGTATGGAAAGCAGTAGGATCTACCGGTGTTGTATTTTCCTGATATACACCGCCTCCAATATCTATTACGGAATTAGGTACAATAAATGGTTTTCGGTCGTCATAAACTGTTTCGGGGCCGTTTCCTACCCAGTGCATGTAGTCTTTGGTGTAACAAAACATGTGGCCGCCGTAATGGAAATCAAGTGTAGCGCTCAAGGATAATCCTTTGTATGTAAATATATTGCTGAAGCCCATGCGATATTTTTCCTGAATATCTTTGTCGAGATACACATCGTCGGGCGTAGGTTGAGGCATCCCCGAAGTATTGACTACCAGATATTCCTTGCCGTCGATTGTCGTTGTCAGCGCCTTTTGCGATTTAAACTGACCAAGCGCTTTTCCTTCAACAGCATAGATACCTATACCACTAAATCCGCTCAAATAGGATTCGGGGACATCCATGCGTTCCACTTTGTTTGAATTGGATGTAAAATTGAAAGATATATCCCACTTGAAATCTTTGATTTTAAGTGGAGTAGCATCAATAGTTAGTTCGACGCCACTATTGCGAACATCACCAATATTGGTCTGTGCAAACGAGATGTATCCGGTGCTTGGATCCATAGGCTTGGCGGCTATCAGGCCTTTAGTCAGCTTGTTATAATAGGCCACATCAAATCCCAGACGATTGTTAAAGAAACGCACTTCTGCTCCTATTTCAAATTCGTCGGTCAATTCAGGTTTTAATGACACATTTCCCGCTCCGTTAGATATTGTAAAAGAGTTAATTCCGCCTAAAGGAAAAGTTAAGTCATCGATATTCGGGTATCCGGGATTGCGGACGTATGCGGCAACCAACTTGTCGTAAACGGCATAAGCAGAAGCATCCTTTCCGGTTCGTCCGTAAGCCAGACGAAGTTTTCCGAAATTGACGACTTCAGTATTGATGCCGCGATTTTTCAGAAAATCAGTAACAATGAAACTCAACATTGCACCCGGATAAAAATACGAATTATGTTTTTTGGGCAATGTAGATGAATGGTCGTTTCGCGCTGTCAAGGTCAAATACAAATAGTCTCTATAGCTGAGATCTGCGTTCAAATAAATTCCCCACAAGCGCTGTTTGCTCGACGTTTGCTCTGAGGTTGCCGGAGTCAACGAATTGCTCAGATGGTAAAATCCGGGGATATAAATTGATGTAATCGAGCCTTTTAGCAGCGAGACCGAGCGTTCGTTGGTATTAACTCCCAGCAAGGCGTTCAGCGTGAAGTCGGAGGCAAAAGTGGTTTTATAGTTCAGCATTAAATCGTGATTGAGCTGCATCCTGTCGATTCTTTCTTCTGAATACGAACCAGGTGATTCATTGCTCGAACCGGCATTTGGAGAACCCGGAGTAAAGATAACAGGATCAAAATGCTGTGTTATTTTCGCATATTCAAAATCGCCTCCAAAACGGTAAGTTGCCCGTAGATTGCTTAGAATGTCCCAGTCAAGTTGCAGTTTGCCGAACAATTTCTGCTTGTTTTGCAGGGCTTCGCGCATATCCAGCACTTTATAAGGGTTCAATCCGTAAGGTGTGAAATAGTTATCCAGATTATTGAATTTGCTGTTGAAATCGCGCAAATCGTAAATTGACAGACCTGTACTGATTTCGCTTATAGAACGATAGATGGAGTTGTCCTGTCCGGTAGGAGCTACTTCCGTTTTTTCGGTACTGAAGTTTACTGCTGTGCTGACTGTCAGTTTATTCAACGCCTTATAGCTGGCATTGGCGCTCAGCGTATATCGGTCATAAGAATCATCGTTGGTCGGAATCGGACCGTCCACATGACTTTGAGAAACCCCTGCACGAAACGTTGTTTTGTCCGTACCGCCCGAAAACGAAAGCGAATTGTTGTATCCAATACCCAAATCATAGAAATCACGCACTCGATTTTCTTTATAAGTATTTGGTATCGACAGCTGTTCGGAGCCAACTATATTTCCCCATGGTCGCGATTTTCCATCGAAAAGGGCGCCCCAACTGCCATTTTCGTCCAGAGCACGGTCGCCGCTCCATCCTTGCCCGAATAAAGTCTGTTCATAAGGCAAACGTCCAATGTTTTGCAAGGTGAAACCTCCATCATAATCTACTTGAATCGAGCCGTTACTATCTTTACCCGTTTTGGTTGTAACAAGTATCACTCCCTGCGCTCCACGGGAACCATATAAGGCCGAAGCCGCCGAACCTTTTAATACCGTAATATTGCTGATATCGTTAGGATTCAGCGAATTGATTCCAGAACCAAAATCTCCCTGCGAATTGAGATTATCCCCAATCCTGTTTTGCGTATTAGTAACAGGAATGCCGTCAACAACAAAAAGCGGCTGATTGTTGCCAAACGAACTGTAGCCGCGAATAGCAATGTTCTGCGTGCCGCCGGGGCTGGGCGACGAAAAAACATCCATACCTGCAACTTTCCCCTGCAAGGCCTGCAATGGATTGACGGTCTTAGAATTGGCTATTTCAGCTCCGCTTATGGAAGATACGCCATATCCCAGCGCTTTCTTTTCGCGGGTGATGCCCATAGCCGTAACTACCACAGCATCCAGTGTAGTTGCCGTTTCTCTCATTGCTGCATTAATCACCGTACGTCCGTTAATCTGCTCT
>JAITGD010000098.1 GCA_031280885.1 Prevotellaceae bacterium
ATAGAACCTTTCAAAACTCGAAAAGCCGGAAAACTTTCGGGAGGAATGAAACAAAAACTCGCTCTTTGCTGTGCATTGATTCACAGGCCAAAAATTCTGTTTCTCGACGAGCCTACTACAGGAGTCGATCCGGTGTCGCGCAAAGAATTTTGGGGAATACTTAAACGCCTTAAACATCAGGGAATCACCATACTCGTTTCCACTCCGTATATGGACGAAGCAATGCTGTGCGACAAAATTGCACTGATACAATCGGGCGAAATCTTATCGACCGACACGCCCGATGAATTGATAAAAGCATATCCTCGAACAATTTACGCTGCAAAATCCAAGAATAACTACAGCCTGCTGAAGCAGTTGCGAGAGGATGCAAATGTGGAATCGTGTTACATATTTGGCGATTGTCTGCACGTTACATTGAAAGAGGATGAAGGCTTTAAATTCTCTGAGGGAGTGGAAGTTGAGATCATGAAGCCAAGCGTGGAAGATTGCTTTATCAGGTTGATGAAGTAAGGAGATTTTGAAGCTTCATTCTTGGAACTTTTCTCGCGTTTGACGGCGACGCTCAGCTGCAAAGCAAAAAATATTTGCCTATAATATGTTCAGAGTTTCTGACCTAAAAAATCTATATAGATATAAAACAGGGAAATAGTCGGCAGGCAAGAGGAAAACAAAATGGCAGTCGGATAAAACCGTTACTTTTGCAAAGAAATAAAAATAAAAATTTCCAGCCCGCAGCAAATCAAAACCTCGCGTACTCAACGAATCGACAGTAAACGAAATAGCCCGTCTTCATCTGTCCAGAAAAATACATCGAACCAATCACCGGCATGAAGACGCTGTTCTCGAAAAATTGTGCGAGGTTGTCCAACATACTATCTATAAATAAATCAGGTAGCGGCAAAATTGCCACTGCCTGATTTATCTATAGATAGTTAAAGGATTTTATCTACTACCGCCGGCCCACCACACGGCTTCGGAATAGACATATTGGCCGTTACCGAAGGCAGCTTTTACTTCGGGATTGGTGGTTGTGTCAGAATTTCCGTATCCGCATCGCAGGGGAAAGGGCAAGGTGTTTGCCAGGGTGATAAAGTTCTCGTTCAGCGCTTTCAGTCGTCGAACGTCGTTATATGCTTCGGTCGATTCTCCGGAGGCTCCAAAGAAGGCTATATACTTTTGATTCATGATTTCCTTCAATGGATTAGCGTCGAACAGAGGCTTTACTTCGTTGTCGAGATAGTCTTCGATTTCGCTGTCCAATATTGGGTCGGTAGTTTCGCCCAAGCCTCCATAACGATTGACTTCGGGAGCGTCCATAGCTGCTGTCACGCTCTCTTCCATGTTGATTATCGCTGCTTTTACAGCCTCGCGTAACACGTTCTCTGTTCCGGCGCCTCCTCTGCGGGCAAGGGCTTCGGCTTTGATAAACAGCAGTTCGTGATAGCTCATAAACATAGTGGAGGCGATTTGCGAATACACAAATACGGAGGTATTGTAGTAATATCTCAACTGTTCGGGCGTGCCGTTGGGCGCCATGAAGTAGTTTTCGGCGTCGGGATCTTCGACCCTCGACCATTCGGCGTCTATAAATACCCGTTTCAGACGCGGGTCGTTGCGTGCAATCAGTTTTTGCGCCATGCTTTCGCTTGCAGCAAGACCGTCGCGGCTCCACTGAAAGTCGAACAGAGGATTGTAATTGTTTGCACTATAGATATTGAAGGCCGCCTGCTCGTTTGCCGAGGCGAATGAGTGCGACACGTAGTCGAGGATTTTGTCGATTTCGGCATTTCTGTCCGAGGCTTTAGCCAGCAGTCGCAGAGTGTATCTGGCTTTCAATCCGTAGGCAAGTTTCAGCCATTTTTCACCGTCGCCTTTGTACAGAAAATCGTAGGCTCCAATTGGAGAAACGTCCGATTTTTGCAAATCGACAATTGCCGTATCAAGATAAGCAAAGACGCCTTTGTAGATGTCTTCCTGTTTGTCGATCTTGGGACTCATGTGTTTCGGACTTCCGTCGGGATTTGTCAAGGCAGCTTCGCTCCAGGGTGCGTCGCCGAACATGTCGGCAATCAGCGCCGAATTGTATGCGGCTAACACTCCGGCTATTCCGCGTGTAACGAAGTTGCCTGATTCACTTCCGCCGGGGCTGCATTTTTCTATCGCCTGACGCGAGTTGCGCAGTTCGGTGTATAAACTTTCCCACACATTGTTGAAGGTGGACGAGGAGGAAGGTTCGCCCGAACGTGTTTCGGCTCTATATAGCTGATTGTCGATACCTACTTCATGTTCGATGTAAGTAGAGAGATAGGTATTCAAATCGCCGCCGATGTTGTGAAAGGCAGTCGATGTAATAACTTCTGCAAGAATATATTTGCTTTTCACGTTTGCGGGATCATCATAATTTTTATTGATCTCATTCAGCGTATCTTTTGAGCAGGAAAAGGCAAGTATGCAGGCGCATCCTGCCAATATTTTCATTATATTTTTCATATTAATCGTGTTTTAAACTATTTTTAAAATTTAATCCCAATTCCGAAACCGTAGCTCGAAGTACCCGGCAGGGAGAATCGCTCGAATCCGCCTGACATATTGGTGTTTCCTTGCGACGATTCGGGGTCAAAACCCTTGATGCTTGACCATAGTATTATGTTTCGCGCAAAAGCATTGAGCATAATGCTGAAATTTTTGTTTTCCCAGACGGGATAACTCAGTGCAATCTCTCTCAGTTTGATAAAGGAATTTTCCTTGATCATTGATTCGGTAACGTTGTTCATAGCCGAGAAGTATGTCTGAGCGTCGGAGCCGGCTATCAGTATATCGTTCGGGGCGTATGTGGGATTTCCCTGAGCATCTGTACCGGTCTCTTTTACAGCCTCGTATTCAAACAAGAAGTTGTCCTTTTTGCGAAAATCGGCCGAGCGTTGCGATCTGCCGTAGTAATCCAGAAGTCCAGCCGTAGCTGAATAGATGTAACCACCTTGTTTCCAATCTAAAACAGCAGAAATACGCAGCTTGTATATCTCGAAGTTTGTAGTGAAACCCAAGCGGAAATCGGGTTCAACAGTTCCGAGTTCGGTTTCTTCGCCGACCTGCGGCAAGCCGTTGGCGTCCACCACAATCTTTCCATCGGCATTTCTCATAAATTGAGATCCGTAGATTGTTGGAAATTTATGTCCTATGCTGGCGCGGATTTGCGGTTCGACGAAACCTCCCAGAAAAATGCTTTCAACTCCCGGAGCAAGTTTATCGACATAATTGTTTACCTTGGTGAAATTGAAGGCAAAATTCCATTTGATATTTCCTTCTCTGAAAGGAGCAAATTCCAAAGTAAACTCGTGTGTATCAGTATGAATAGATCCACCGTTAGTAAGCAAATCCGAAGTTCCGGTTGATCCGGCAAGTGGAACCCTAAAGATTTGATCTTTCACATTTTGACGCGAATAGGTGTAATTCAGCGAAGCCAGACCGTTGAAAAAGGAAAGGTCAGTACCGATTTCGTACGAGAGAGTGTTCTGCGGTTTCAGATTTGGGTCGTAAACCACTCCATATAAAGTATATGCAGTGATTCCGTTGATTGGATACATGATAGGCGTTCCGCTCGAAAAGCCTCCGCTGTAGGTTGGAGTTGAATAATAGCTGTCGGTATAATCGCCCGCTTGACCGACTTGAGCATACGAAAAGCGCAGTTTACCAAAGGTAAGTACTTCATTTTTCAATGGATCGAGTTCCGTAAAAATCCAGCCCAGCGATACCGAAGGATAAGTGAACGAGCGATTTTCGGGAGGCATGGACGACAGAATGTCATTGCGCAGGCTTGCGTTCAGGAAGAGCATGTTTTTGTACGAGAGCGACAAATTACCGAAATTCCCTATCGTGCGTTTGTTTCTAACGGATTCCGAACCGGAGTAATTCGACAAATTATTCAGATGATTCCATCCGGAGAAATTGAAACCTGTGCCGTAAACGTCGAGCGTTCTTCGCTGATACTCTATGATTTCATTACCGTACATGAGATCCATAGTCAAATCTTCGCCGAATTTGCGGGTATAAATGGCTGTGAAGAGCGAGTTCAGTTCGTTTTTGGTAACGATGTATCGGTCGAGCTCGCCTGTTTGATTGGCATGTCCGTAGCCGAACAAATCGGTATAATCGGTTGAATAAGAATCAATACCAAGTTGATATTTGACATCAAGTTTGTCTTTATCAGAAAATGAGGTATTATACTTTATGTATGTATTCCCGAAAAAGCGCTGGGTTTTTTCGGCGAACTTATTGTTTTTGACCGCCCAATAAGCTCCGTCGAAACCGGTTGTTCCCCGAAAAGTATTTTGGGTATATGGATCTCCTTTGATATGCGAGGGTATTCCTGCGAAATCGTAACTTGCCGGAGCTCCGTAAACCGTTGCGATGATGCCGTCGTTAGCTCCGGTGGATTTGGTCAGCGAGGTATGGACGAAATTGCCCGTAAAGCCTGCATCCCAATGCTTTGCCAGCTGTAAATCGGTCGAAAACTTGGCGTTGTATCTGTCCATTCCGGTCGAGGGGACAATACCGTTTTGATTTGTGTTTCCCAGCGAAAGTGCATAAACGCCTCCATCGAAAGCCTTGGTAACATTGAGAGAATTGCTCCAAGTCGTTCCTGTGTTGAAAAATTCCCGAGCATTGTCGTAAACCTGAGGTAGCGCCCAGGGATCAAGTCCGGCAAGAGAACGTTGTCTGACCCAGTAATAGCCTTGTTTTTTGCCACTTGCAGTGTAGGCATTGTCGGTATTTCCTCCATAAGTCGGGTCGTTAGGAAGCTCGGAAATCAGCGGTCCCCAGCTGGTCGAAGCCGTTGGATTGTATCTGCCGCCCGAACCCTGCGCAAATTCTGTTTGAAAATCCGGTATTGCGGAAATTACATCAAACGTGATATTTGAGTTGAACGAGACAGAGACCTTGTTGCGAGCCGCCGCTTTTCCTTTGACCGTAGTGATAAGCACCACTCCGTTGGATGCACGCATCCCGTAGAGAGCCGAAGCCGCCTGTCCTTTCAGGATATTAATGCTTTCGATATCGTTGGGGTCGAGATCGAGCGCTCGTGTGCTGAAATCGGATGCTGTAACGGAGTTCAGCGTGGAAATGTCGTAGCTTGACGAAATGGGCAGCCCGTCCACCACATAAAGCGGAGTATTATCGCCTGTAAACGAGCGAGAACCGCGGATAGTGATTTTCGTCGAAGCACCCGGCATACCCGACGATGGAATAATTTCCATCCCCGAAATCTTGCCTTGCAAAGCGCTGCCGATGTTAGTGCTTGCCGCCTGCGAAAGCTGGTCGGATTTCACTTCCTGCACCGCATATCCCAGCGCTTTCTTTTCGCGGGTGATGCCCATAGCCGTAACTACCACAGCATCCAGTGTAGTTGCCGTTTCTCTCATTGCTGCATTAATCACCGTACGTCCGTTAATCTGCTCT
>JAITGD010000102.1 GCA_031280885.1 Prevotellaceae bacterium
TCATAATTCATAATTGAATTTTTACGGTCGTGGCACCACCATCGATTTCTTTTCCCATTCGAGATAGCGTTGTTCCATCTCGCTTACTTTTTCGGGATACTTGCCGGCAAGATTATTCAACTCGGTACGGTCGTCGTTGAGGTTATACAGCTCCCAGGCGTTCATGTTTGATGCGCGTACAATTTTCCAACCCGATTTGTCGATCAGCGCCTTTTCGTTGAAATGTTCAAAACACAGTTCGCGATGTCCCTCGCGGGCTCCGGTTTTAAGAATTGGCAGCAAACTTAGTCCCTCAAGGGGGATGATTGCATGATTATTGTAAAAGTCGGGATACTTAGCTTTGGCCACATCTACACAGGTAGCCATGAGGTCAATCACATGCCCTGCGTGGGCGCACACCGAGCCTTTTTTTTGCGCATTTCCTTTTGGCCAGCACACAATCATCGGGGTACAGATTCCGCCTTCGTACGATCGGGCTTTCCAGAAGCGAAACGGGGTGTTTGCAACGTTTGCCCACTTTGCTCCGATGGAAGCAAAGACGTTTTGCGGTCCGGGTAAGCTTTCTTTTTGACGGGGATAGATGATTTTTTCTCCATGTCGGGTCTCGGCAGGGCGGTCGTTTTCTCCTTCGGAGTACATCTGGCAACTTTCGTTGCTGCATCCGTTATCGGAGAGGAAAAAAATCAAAGTATTGTTCATTTCATTCGTTCTTACGAGGGCGTCGATCACTTTTCCTATTTCCGCGTCCATACGATCGACCATTGCGGCGTGTACAGCCATTGCTCTTGCGTCCCATTCTTTTGATGGGTTATCGCTCCAAAGGTCGGTAAACTGACGCGGACTTAGGAAATCGTCCGCAGAGGCGAAGAGACCCGATTTTTTCAATCGTTCATATCGATTTCTTCGGATGTCGTCCCATCCAGAGGTATATGTATGTTCATATTTTTCAATGTCCTCCGGCAAAGCGTGCAGGGGCCAATGCGGAGCGTGGAAGGATAGATACATAAAGAAAGGTTTATCGGACTTTGAGTATTTGCCGACCCAGGCGGCTGCGCTGTCGGCCAGCGCCACAGTGCTGTAATAATCCTTAGGAACGGAGTGAACCGGTTTTTCGCCGCTGACGAGGCTGAAGGGGTCGAAGTAATCGACCACGCCGTAGATTGTTCCATAGAAATCGTCGAAGCCACGTCGCACGGGGTAATTGTCCTTTGGTGCAAACTCGTCGTATTGAACCTGATGAGCCAACCATTGTCGCTGGTCGTTTCGGAGAGGTGTTTCGGCCACATGCCATTTACCGATCATTGCTGTGTGATAGCCCGCAGTTTTCAGCACTTCTGCAATTGTTACTCCGTTATGCGTCATCGTTCCTTTGTATCCCGGTTGATTTTCGTTGAAAGTCATCCGGCCGATTCCGGCTTGATGCGGATACAATCCCGTAAGTAGCGAAGCTCTTGTGGGGCAACTCCGGCTTGCGTTGTAGAATTGCGAGAAACGCAAGCCTTCGTCGGCAAGTTTGTCGAGATTAGGCGTTTTGATTTCGCCGCCATAACATCCGAGGTCGGAATAACCCAAATCGTCGGCGAGGATAATAATGATATTTGGACGCTCGTCATTTTTCGATTGTGCGTTCACAATAGTTCCTGCGAACATACTTGCGGCAAGGGTTTGGGCTACAGTTTTCCAATGTGTCATATCAATGTGTTTTTGTGTATTTACTTTTGATTATATTGTTGAAACATTGCCTTGTTGCGACTATTAATTAAGGATAAAAGGGCTTGATTGCTCATCAATTTAATCGTCCAAAAGTACAAATTAAAACACAAATGAGGGAATGAGCTTGTTTTTGTGTGTTATCAACTTAGCTACTGAGCTTGTTTTGTTATTTAAATAAGGTTTAAATAAGGTTGTGGGGCTTTGTGAGGTCGCAAAATGCTTTTGTGAGGTCGCGTAGGGGCGTTGCGCGCAACGCCCCTACAAATCCGTCCAACAAAATCCAAAGGTCTAACAGTCCAAAAGTCTAAAAGTCTAACAAAATCCAAAGGTCTAACAGTCCAAAAGTCTAAAAGTCTAACAAAATCCAAAGGTCTAACAGTCCAACAGTCCAACAGTCCAAAAGTCTAAAAAGAATGTCTAATTTTGCATTTTGATTAATGCTTCGGAGATTATTAAGACATGGTTCAAAGGATTGATATTGACAAGATACTTAGGGGACGAAATCCGGGTTTATATAGATTAATTCCGCGATTTGTGTTGGCTTACATCAAGCGCATAGTACATCAGGAGGAGGTAAATGAGATACTCACAAGCTATGGGGAGGCTTATTCTGGGGCGGCGTTTGCTGGCAAAACACTTGAGCATCTCGGCGTGGGTTATCGGGTAGAAGGCGCCGAGAATTTTCCACCACAGGGAGGTCGATATATTTTCGCCTCGAATCATCCGCTTGGCGGCTTAGACGGGCTTGTGTTGATCGATTTGATAAATAAACATTACGGGATGGTAAAGTTTGTGGTGAATGATTTATTGATGAATCTCAAACCACTTGAGGATGTTTTCGTACCGGTGAATAAACATGGCCGGCAATCGGCGGAATATGTACGCCGGATTGATGAACTATACAAATCCGAAGTGCAGGTACTTTATTTTCCTGCGGGACTTTGTTCGCGTCGCAATAAAGGGGTGATTTCTGATCCGGAATGGAAAAAAAGTTTTGTGTCGAAAGCCATCAAGTATGAGCGCGATGTGGTGCCGATATATTTTGATGGCCGCAATTCAAATTTTTTTTACACCTTGGCATTGATTCGTAAAAAATTGGGAGTGAAAGCAAACATTGAGATGTTTTATCTTGCCGACGAGCTGTTTAAACAACGCGGAGCGGAGTTTGTTATCAGAATCGGCAAGCGTATTTCTTACTCAGAGTTGATGTCTATTCCGGCAAGCCGGAGGGTGAATTATGTGCGCAATAGGACGTATGAAATGAAATAAATATGGATAAATTAAATCTTGAGCAAATCGGCACGATAATATTTGATTTCGGCGGAGTGATAGTGGATATTAACCGCGACAATGCGGTGAGTCGCTTTAAAGAGATTGGACTTTCGCAGGCCGATGAATTATTAGACAGTTACCGTCAGCAGGGTCTTTTTTTGGAATTGGAAGAGGGCAAATTGTCGGAGCATGAATTTTATATTGAATTGCAAAGGCTCGCAGGCCGTTCTTTTACATACCGAGAGATGAAGTATGCTTGGATGGGCTTTTTTTCTCCGGTGATTCAGGCTCGTCTTGACGCGATTTCCGAGTTGCGTCGTCGCCATCGAGTTTGTTTATTAAGCAACACCAATCCTATTGTAATGGAATGGGCCTTGTCGCCACAGTTTTCTTCTTCGGGAAAATCCTTAGGCGAGTATTTCGATAGCTTGTATCTTTCGTATCAGCTGGGAGTTACCAAGCCAAATCGCGCAATTTTCGAGCGAGTAATCGAAGTCGAAAAGTTGAATCCCTCAGAAACTCTTTTTGTGGACGACGGAGTAAGTAATATCAACACAGCAAAATTGCTTGGTTTTCGTACCTTGCAGATACAAGAAGGGGAAGATTTTCGAGGATATTTTTGAGTTGGAGCCAAGATTTCAGGAACCAAGAGCCAAGATTTCAAGAATCAGGACGGATGATTTGAAATCAAGAGCCAAGATTGCAAGTCCCAAGTCTTGGTTCTTGTCATCTTGATTCTTGGTTCCAATATTAAAAATATTATTACTTTTGACCGTTGATAAAAGGTATAAAAAATGAATGTTTTTGTACGGATATTTAGGTTTTACTACGAAGGGTTCAGAGAGATGACCGTTGGAAAAACTCTTTGGGCAATCATCATCATAAAGCTTGCGGTGATGTTTTTGGTGATGAAATTGTTTTTTTTTCCGAATTTTCTCAAGTCGAGATTCGACACAGAGGAAGAGCGCGCCAGCTATGTTATAGATGAATTGACCCGCGATGTTGGCGATAAATAACAAGATTGATAAAAAACTTCACAAACAAGGATAGATTTAATGTTTATATGTATAACCTCAAAACCCTATTTATATGGATAATATGATTCTGAGTTCCGTTGTCGAATGGTCGCGTTTGCAGTTCGCATTGACGGCAATTTTTCATTGGTTTTTTGTTCCTTTGACATTGGGACTGTCTTTTATGATCGCAATAATGGAGACGATTTATGTAAAGACAGGTAACGAGTTTTGGAAGAAAACCGTTAAGTTTTGGATGTCGGTTTTTGGCATCAATTTCGCCATAGGCGTAGCCACTGGTCTTATTCTCGAGTTTGAGTTCGGCACAAATTGGTCGAATTATTCGTGGTTTGTAGGCGATATTTTCGGAGCGCCTTTGGCAATAGAAGGGATCTTTGCATTTTTTATGGAAAGCACCTTCATTGCAATCATGTTCTTTGGATGGAACAAGATCAGCAAGAAAACACATCTTATGGCGTCGTGGTTGACGGCTTTCGGGGCGAATATTTCGGCACTGTGGATACTTGTGGCCAACGGATGGATGCAGTATCCGGCGGGAATGGTATTCAATCCCGATACGTCGCGCAATGAGATGAATAATTTCTGGGATGTATTGTTTTCGCCGGTTGCTATTTCAAAGTTTTTTCACACAGTAACCTCGGCCTACGTGCTTTCGGCGATTGTGGTTATCGGCATCAGCGCATGGTTTTTGCTGAAAGGACGCGATAGATTGTTTTCGCGCAAAAGTATTGTAGTTGCATCGGTTTTTGGTTTGACCAGTACGCTTGCGTTGATTTGGACAGGCGACAGTTCTGCGTATCAAGTAGCGCAAACGCAGCCGATGAAGCTGGCCGTATCCGAAGGACTTTATCAAGGAAAGCCGGGAGCCGGCGTCAGCGTTATCGGTTTGCTAAAATCGGGGCATACATACAAGGACGGAGAGGATGCTTTTGTGTTTAATATCGAAATTCCGAAGTTGTTGTCGTTGATGGGTTATCGCAGCGCAAACGCATTTGTTCCGGGTGTGAAAGATTTGATAGAAGGGGGATACGAATATGTCGATAAGGACGGGAATAAACAAATTGCTCTGTCGGCCGAAGAGAAGATCAAGCGCGGAAAAGTAGCGATAGAAGCTCTTGCGAATTACAAGAAGTTAAAAGAAGAAGGCAATAAAGAAGCTATGGCCGAGAGTAAGATTGTGTTGGACGAGAATTTCAAATACTTTGGTTATGGTTTTCTGAACGATACCGATAGTCTCATTCCTAACGTGCCGCTTTGTTATTATAGTTTCAGAGTGATGGTAGGTTTGGGTTTTTTGTTTCTGTTAGTTTTTATTGTGGCTTTGTGGAAGATGCTCAAGTCGAAAACCGAGCCAAAGCGCTGGATGCTTTACTCGGCTATTGTAACCGTTCCTTTGGCCTATATTGCATCTCAGGCCGGATGGGTGGTCGCCGAACTCGGTCGCCAGCCATGGACAATTCAGGATTTGCTGCCAACGGTAGCAGCGGTGTCGCGAGTGGATGCAAGTTCGGTGATGATAACTTTTTTTCTGTTTTTGGCGCTGTTCACCATTCTGCTTATCGCCGAGTTGAAGATAATGTTTTCGCAAATACGCAAGGGACCAAATATCACGGTGGTCGATTCTTCAAAATGAATTGATAAAAAATACTGAGGCCACGAAACTCGGTGGCTGATGGTAGGATTATCAAAAGCAAAGCGGGACGATTGATGTTTGTCAGTCGTCCCGCTTTAATTTATTTTTAGTCGGTATTTCGATGATCTACAAATCGAACGATTCCGTAAATATATTTCAATGGATGAGTAGCCGACGAGGGGTGAATTTCGTCATTGTCGCCATAACATTGCGTTACAGCTTTGTATTCTTCTTTATCCCAGGAAACAAATTCTCTTAGTTTTATTCGTCTTTGCGATTTTTCATCTACAAAATCAATAAATAAGACGTCGCCCGGTTTAATTCTGGCTTTTTTACGTTTCATAAAGAAACTTACGGAAGAGAACAGGTTTTCGAGGAGCGGAAATTCTTTGACAAGGACAATGTCGTTCAAAGCAATTTTTTTTGGCGTCATACAATTGCCGTTCACTTTCTTGAATTTGTATTTATGAGGATTGATTTTTTGTGATTTGTAAAACGAATAATCCTCTTTGCTGAGTTTTCCGATAACGATGTCTTTCACCAAATCTTCACTTTTTGGTATTCCGGCTGATACAGGCTTGATGTAGATAACGCGAATACGCGGGATAAAATGACAAGCGACAATAAGTACAGTTATCGTAAAAAAGATTGTCATTGTGATTTCTATGGGTGCCATATATGAGTAAATTGTTTGCTAATAAAATTTATTAATTGTTTATGTCAATCAAACGAGTTACAAAGTTACATATATTTTCTGAACGAGTGATTCCAAGTATTGATAAATTATCCGTCGAAAGAGATCAATTCCGAATATTTTGGGATTTCATTTTGGAAAAGATAGCTTTGTTTGTCGGGTGCAAGTTTGCAGAAATAATGCTGTAAGCCGTTGGTTATGGCAAGATACGGTACTTGAAGTTGCAGATTGTAACGAGCAAGCTGCTCGAATACTGCCTGAGTCAAAACAATCGACGACGCTTTACATTCTACTGCCATCAAGGCCTTGCCTGCGGAGGAATATACTGCAATATCGCAACGTTTCGACATACCGTTGAGAGTTAAAGGCATTTCCACACGTATCAGGCTTTTAGGCATGTTTTTTTCTTCGATTAGATATCGCAAAAAGTTCTGTCGAACCCATTCTTCAGGTGTAAGAATCACGAATTTTGCACGTATAGGGTCGAATATTTCAGTCCCTCGCTTGCTTGTTTTGATTTTGTGTTCGTAATTCATGCTGAGGCGATTTTTCCGGAGAGTAATTTTTGTATCTTTTAAAAGTAATAATCTTCGTCGTGTTTTTTTGTACCGACCTTAAATATAGCGTATCCAAGATTTTTGCCCAGCTCTTCGGGATCGGAATAATTGAGCGTCGTCGCTTCGACTATCACCGTTCCCCACGACGATTCTACACTGTATGTAACTGCGTTTATTGTTCCCTTGCTAAAAAATTGTAACAGCACTTTTGGCGATTCGGAACGATTATCGCCTGTAAATTCAATATCTAAAGATTTCAAGGCTTCGACGGCCTGTTTCGCTATCGGACTATCGTCGCCTTTCACTTCCAATCTAAATTTCATAGTTACTTCGCTGAAAGGCACTAATTGCGGAAAGGCGGCGTAGAATTGATTAACATAGTTCGCGCGCTCGCTGCCCGTAGAACACAGCGCTAAGGCCTCGTAGAGACGCGCAGTGAATAATCGCTCGTAATCTTTTTCGACTTTTGCAGAACTTTTCAACTCTGATAAACATTGCAGAGCCTTGCTTTTTTCGCCCTTTTCGATTTGCAGTTTTGCAGCAAGCAGGCTGAAATATTTGCGAATCTCCGGTCTTTCGTCATTGCTTGCCGCTTCGGTGAACTTACGTATGAAATATTTACGTCCATAATCTTTTATCATGCAATAAATTTCGTCGAAAAGCACTGTAGCCTCCGATGCAAATAGACGGTAATATACTTCTTCGCGTTCGGGATTCGACGATAATTGGTTGAACAGCGATATTCTCGTGGCATATTGTTCGAGTTTAAGTTCGGCCATTTTGCGCAATTTTGTTGGCACTGTCCAATAATATTTGTTTTCGAAGCGCATGGCTGCTGCGCGATATTCGAGATTCATCAATTTAAGTATGCTGTGCGAAAAGGCGTAATGACTCTTTCCCCAAGTAGTGCCAATATGCACGTCGTTAAAGCGCGAGGCCTTGTTTACACAGATCAAACTCGAATCCACTTGTCCATTATACAGCATTGCCCTGCCCAGCGCTATATTATACCAGCCCCAGCCCGGACGGACGCCCGTTCTGGCAATATATTGCGAGATCTTACGCACGCTATTTTCAGGTTTTCCGGCCAAAGCATCAAGCATGCTTTGATAATAAATCGACTCGCGAAGACGGTATTTATCGTAAGCATCCACACGCATAGCGTAGCCGAAATAATCGTACGATTCGGAGAAAGCTCCGTTTACAAAACAAAATATTGCATAATTATTGTACGGAAAGATGTTATACGGCTCCATAAACTCGAAATACATTCGAGCCGAATCGGGCTTGTGCATATAGCTATACAGAATGGCTAAGTAGTGATATACACTCATTTTAGCGCCCAAAATCGCACGATACGACATGATTTGTTCGTTGCGAAAAGCCTTAGCTTCAATCTCAGCCAGATTTTGCTTCAGATAACGCAGAGCCGCTTGCTCGTTTTTTTCCACAGTATTAAACAGAAAAGCAAACTTATCGGAGGTATAAAATCGATTACGGTGATATGTCCAAGCTATATAATTATCAGCTCCAAGCATATCAAATTGGAAGTTCCACGATTTGTAATGATTCAGCAAAAAAATCACCGAATCGGGACGCTCGATATTGCTGTAACAATCCATCAACCTATCGGTAAGAAAGACGTAATCCAGCAGCCTATCTCTGCTTGATTCAAAGGTTTCCGAAGAAACAAAAGCCCCTCGAAGCAACGAAGAATAATCTTTTTCAAACAATTTCAAGGCTTTCTTGATAGGTACAAGAGCCAATTGATAGCCCTTAACATCGCCGGCTCTATCGTAACGGAAAAAGCCTTCGAGCATGTATCCAACGTAATACGATGGATCGAGCCGTATAAACTCACGCGAGCGAAGCATCATTTCCGGCGATGAATAATCGTTCGAAGAGTGCGTCATTTCCAGCCGCTTGGCGTCAATTTCGTAACGCGCGGGAGAATTTACCTGCGCAAACACGCCGCACGAAAACGAGGTCAGCACTAAAACGATTGCAATATTGTATCTTATCGACAAAAAGCAGTTCATAGTAATCTATTTAAACTCGACAAAATTAATGCTTTTTGTGGATTAAGAATTCTGGACTGTTGGACTGTTGGACTATTGGACATTTGGACATTTGGACTGTTGGATCCGCGCACGCTTGTTCCTGCTGAAAATTGCCAATAATGCTACGATACGGGAGCATTGAAAGACTGTTTTGAATCTTTTTGCTGAAAATCATCTAAAATTAATTGCAAGTAAAACAAAGATATACGTCGTGTGTAAAATATTTTTTCATCAATTGATACAAGATTAAGAAAAATCACATAATTTTGTTGCGATATTTTAAGAACTACCGTGCTTGTAATCAAAATTAAATTATAACAACATAATATCAAAAAATTCATGGCAAAGGAAATTAAATTCAGTCTTATGTATCGCGACATGTGGCAGTCTTCGGGCAAATATCAACCACGTGTCGATCAGCTGGTTCAAGTAGCTCCGGCTATAGTCGAAATGGGTTGTTTCCACAGAGTGGAAACCAATGGAGGCGCTTTCGAGCAGGTCAATCTGCTGTATGGCGAAAACCCCAATGTCGCTGTTCGCGCGTTCACTAAACCATTCAACGACGCGGGAATACAAACACACATGCTTGATCGCGGACTCAACGGAATACGTATGTATCCCGTGCCGGCCGATGTGAGACGCTTGATGTACAAAGTAAAAAAGGCGCAAGGCGTGGATATCACGCGCATCTTCTGCGGATTGAACGATGTGCGTAATCTAATCCCGTCGATAAAGTACGCCAAAGAAGCAGGCATGATACCGCAAGCCTCGCTCTGTATAACCTATTCGCCTGTGCATACGGTGAAGTATTATGTGGATATCGCCCATAAACTCATCGCAGAAGGCGCCGAAGAAATTTGCCTAAAAGACATGGCAGGAGTCGGCAGACCGTACAGCATCGGGCAAATAATCAAGGGAATCAAAGATAAATACCCGAACACTCCCGTGCAATATCACGGACACAGCGGCCCGGGATTTTCGGTGGCTTCCATGCTGGAAGCTGCAAAAAACGGCGTCGATTACATCGATACCGCAGTGGAACCCTTAGCATGGGGAATGGTTCATCCCGACGTGATTACCATTCAAGCTATGCTGAAAGACGCCGGATTCAAAGTGGCCGAAATCAACATGGCCGCATATATGGAAGTACGCCGTCTGACTCAATCGTTTATGGACGATTTTCTGGGATATTTCATCGACCCGACAAACAAAATATCTACCTCGCTGCTGGTAGGCTGCGGATTGCCCGGCGGTATGATGGGTTCGATGATGGCCGACCTCAAAGGTATGCACAACGCTATCAATATGGCGCTGCGTCAAAATAAAAAACCGGAAGTAACGCTCAGCGATTTGGTGGTGCAACTGTTCCGCGAAGTGGAATACGTGTGGCCGAAATTAGGTTATCCTCCGTTAGTTACTCCATTCAGTCAGTACGTAAAGAACGCTGCCCTGATGAATATTTTCGCCATGGCAAAAGGCGAACCGCGATTCTCGAATATCGACAAGGATACCTGGAATATGATTCTCGGAAAAGCAGGCAAACTCCCCGGCGAACTTGCCCCCGAAATCGTAGAGCTGGCAAAGAAAAACGAGCTGGAATTTTATACCGGCGACCCGCAAACACCTTATCCCGACGCTCTCGATTCTTATCGTAAAGAGATGAAAGACAACAATTGGGAAGAGGGCAAGGACGACGAAGAACTCTTCGAACTTGCAATGCACGACCGCCAATATCGCGACTACAAATCGGGCATCGCCAAGCAACGCTTCACTCAGGATTTGGAAGCTGCCAAGGCTAAAGCCGGAGCGCCGATAGTGGTATCGCG
>JAITGD010000055.1 GCA_031280885.1 Prevotellaceae bacterium
CTGGAAAACGCCGTTTTTCTGGAACTGCTTCGACGCGGTTATAAAATATGGACGGGTACGCTACGCAATGCCGAAGTCGATTTTGTGGTAAAAAACCGGCGTGGCGACGTGGAATATTACCAGGTTGCGTGGAATATAGCCGACGAAACAACCGCCGAACGAGAGTTTCACCCTTTGGAAACAATCAAAGACAATTATCCGAAATATTTACTCACCACAGAATCATTCCCGCAAAGCCGAAACGGTATCATACACCTGAATGTTTTTGAATGGATGCTGAAGAATTAAGATTTCAAGAGACAGGATTTCAAAAGCCAAGAGACAGGACCTCAAAAGCCAGGACAGCTGCGCAGGCTGGTTTTGTAATTATGAAAGAGCAAAACCAACTATTCTGGCTCTGGCAAATGAAACTTCAATAAAGTTCGGCTACGCAATCATATCCATTTCCCGTCGGTGGCTTTCTTTATCAATTCGGCGACATTTTTAGCGTCGAATTTGAGCAACAGCCGTTTACGTGTGGAATCGATGGTGTAATGCGAACGGTTTGTGATTTTGGCTATTGCTCTGCTGTCTAAGCCTTTGGCCAAAAGTTGCAAGACTTCCAATTCGTTACGTGTTACGCGAATTGATTCATCTATTCGTCGATTCATCAATCTGTCGATTTCCTCGCACAGAAAAATATCTCCAGCCATAATTGCTTTCATTCCATCTATTATAACTGTGATAGACGAATCTTTGACTATATATCCCGAAGCTCCTGCTTGCAAGGTACGTTTAACGATAGAGTATTCGTGGTGCATGGAGAGGATAAGTACTTTTATGTCAGGATATTTACCGTGTATCTCCTCGCAAAAATCTATTCCGCTTCCGTCGGATAGATTGAGGTCAAGCAGAAGTATATCCGGTAGATTAAACGCAATGGTGTTTCGACAATCAGATAACGTGTGCGAAACACCTGTTATTGTGGTTATTCCTGACTTATTTAGCAAGTTTATCAAACCTTCTACCAAAACCGGATGGTCGTCAACAATGTGTACTTTTATCATAAAAAACAGACTTTATTGAATTTAACTTTGACAGGGCAAATTTACGAAACTTTTTTTGCCCACAAAGCATTTTTTAAATTCCCACAAAGCTCACTAAGCTCACTAAGGATTATTTAAACTCCCACGAAGCTCACGAAGCTCACTAAAGGTTATTTAAACTTCCACAAAACTAAATTGTTAAATAGTCTTGTCGGCGATGTGGAACAGCTCTGCAAAAAATGAGTATCTTTGCACCTTTAAAACAAAACAATTATGGCAACAACAAAATCCAAATCGAGCGGCGCTGCCAAAAAACAACAGACGACGACGCCCCGCAAAGAACCTAAAAGGCTTTCAAAGTTTGCCCTTTGGCGAAAGGAAAATCCCGACGGAATAATCGAGGTCTTGGATTGGCGGGCAGTAAACAAATAAATGCAGTATGCGATATTTGATTGATACCAATGTACTTATCAGAGTAATCGAAGAATACGATGTTTCGAAAAATACAAAAAGTATCCTCGAAGATTACGAGAATATCATTTACGTGAGTTCCGAAAGTATCAAGGAGTTCATTCATTTGTTACAAAACAAAAAGATAAAATCATTAAAACAGATAAGAACTCCTGATCTGTTTGATTTGATTGAGAACATATTAGGCTTTACTATCAAGTATGTGGACAAGTCGCATTTGCGCACATTCGCAAGGCTTGATTTGGTTGAGGGACACAACGATCCCAGCGACCGTCTGATTATTTCGCAGGCTTTAACCGAAAAACTGACTCTTGTTAGCAGCGACGCTAAATTCCCCAAATACAGGAAATACGGCTTGAATTTTATCCCAAACCGCTGATAAAGAGATATACGTCATCTTTTAATCGATAAAATTCGGTTCAAAAAAAGATTTAACTTTAAGAAAAATGAGTATCTTTGCACCTTTAATTTTAAAACAAACATTAATTTTCTGACGGATGAGCAATGAAAATGTAAAAATCAAATTCTATGGCGGCGAAGATATTCCGCTGGAATTGCACAAGGTGCGCGTAGTGCAAAAGCTTAATCTTGTGCCGATTGAGCGGCGCCTCGAAGCCCTGCACGAGGGCGGTTTTAATACCTTTCGGCTGACAACGAAAGATGTATTCCTCGACATGCTTACCGATAGCGGTACGAATGCCATGAGCGATATGCAGATGTCGGCCATGATGCACGCCGACGACGCTTATGCCGGCTCGCAGAGTTTTTACCGTCTGCAAAAAGCGGTCGAAGATGTGCTGAAAAAGAAGTATTTACTGCCGGTGCATCAGGGTCGCGCGGCCGAAAATATCCTGTCGAACGCCTACGTCAGGAAAGGGAATTTGATTCCGATGAATTATCACTTCACTACGGCGCTGGCTCATATCACGCAGTATGGAGGACATATTGCAGAACTTCTTTATGATGAGGCATATAAAATCGATTCGACGCATCCGTTCAAGGGCAACATGAATGTCGAAAAGTTAGACGCGCTTATCCGCGAAACGGGTACGGAAAATATTCCCTTTATTCGTCTTGAAGCCTCAACGAATCTGATTGGAGGACAGCCGTTTTCGATACAAAACATGCGCGAAGTACGCAAAGTGGCCGACAAGTATGGTCTTCGTATTGTGCTTGATGCAAGTCTGTTAGGCGAAAATGCTTATCTGATTCTGCAACGCGAACCGGAATTTGCCGGCTCGTCGATGGGCGAAGTGATTGCGATTATGTCGGATCTGGCTGATATTATATATTTTTCGGCACGCAAACTAAGTTCGTCGCGCGGAGGCGGTATCTGCACTAACGATTTAACGGTGTATCGCGACCTGGAAGCATTAGTGCCTTTGTTTGAGGGATTTCTGACTTACGGTGGCATCTCGGTACGCGAAATAGAAGCTATGGCCGTGGGTCTGTACGAAACGCTCGACGAAACGATGATTTGCCAAAGTCCGCGATTCATCGCCTATTTAGTCAATTCGCTTACCCGAAAGGGAGTTCCGATGGTAACACCTCCGGGCGTGCTGGGCGCTCATGTGGACGCGATGCAGATTTGCGCGCATATCCCGCAGACGCAATATCCGGCCGGTTCGCTGGCGGCGGCGTTTTATCTTGCCTCAGGAGTGCGCGGCATGGAACGCGGCTCGGTGTCGAACCAGCGCGACGAACAAGGTAATGAAACATACGCCGATATGGAATTGCTGCGTCTGGCTGTTCCGCGACGAGTGTTCACGCTGTCGCAAATCAAATATGTGGAAGATCGTTTAGTGTGGCTCTACGAAAACCGCGATTTGATTGGAGGTCTGCGCTTTGTGTACGAGCCTCGCGTGCTGCGTTTCTTTATGGGCGGCCTCGAACCAACATCCGACTGGCCGGCAAAACTTATAGCCAAATTCAAGGCTGATTTTGGGGACAGTCTGTAAGATATAGGCTTTCTCTTTTGATGTAGTTCCAGACTCCTGCGGGAAGAAAGGCTTCGAGATTGACGCCCTGTGCTATGGCTTGACGGACAAGGGTGGAGGATATTTCCATAACCGGCGCTTCAATTAATTTCGCTCCGTGCCGAAGGATTGTCTCGGCTCCCAATCGCGGATAAACGAGCAGACGACAGAGGGCGACGATTTTTTCGTGATTTTTCCATCGATGAAAATTCGCCAGATTGTCGGCGCCCATTAGCAACGACCATTCTACGTCGCTGTACATTTCCGACAGAGTTTCGAGCGTGTTTATCGTGTATGAGGGCGCCGGCAAAGAGCCTTCCAGCTCGCAAACCGACATCGGAAGCCGCGTCTGCAAAACTGCAATGCGAACCATAGCACAACGATGTTCAAATAAAGCCAACTCCTGCGGCTCTTTGTGCGGATTGCACGGACTGACTACAAACCACAATTCATCGACCTCAGTATAGGCCGTTACGTAATTGGCCACAGCCAAATGCCCTATATGCACCGGATTGAACGAGCCTGGAAATAAAACAATTCTTTTCATTCAACAGTTACGCAGTTAATTATGAATTCATAATTCCTTAAAAATCCATCGTTTAACTCCTCCTTTTTTGATATCGAACTCCACGCCGATTTTCACTAATTGACGATGGTCGGCGGTGTATGGAATCGAATAGCCTTTGTCATCGATTTGTGCGAGAGCAGCTTCGGCGGTGCCGTTCAGCTTGAACTCGAAGACATAAATCGCAGTTGAGGTTTTGACAACAGCGTCGGCGCGTCCTTCGGCCGATTTTACTTCCGAATCTACAAACTGTCCCATCAGCGTAAACAGCAGATAGAAAATGAATTGATAATGCTGCTCGTTCTTTTGTTTTTTCCTGACGACGTTGTAAGGAATTGAAGCATA
>JAITGD010000122.1 GCA_031280885.1 Prevotellaceae bacterium
TTGGAAGGCGTTTTGCTTTTTCTACCAACATATCGTCCCTAACGGGACGACTTGCCTCAAAAAATAGCACCTCAAACTTTTTTTGAACCCAAAAAATTTTCCAAAAAATTTTCAATACGCGATAAATCAACCCGTTTAGTTTTCGGAAAACCGCTCGAAACGTGAAAAAAAACGGTATATTGAAAACCTGTTGCGCGGGAATATGAGGGGATAATTACGAAACAGTTATTGCCAAAGGTTTCGCATCAGTGTAAACAGCAAACAGCGTCTGCACAATTCTGTGCAACGGGTATGCGAAATAATGTTTGCTTGTAGTTCAAATTTTTTTTCTTCATAGTATTTACTTTTTACGCTATTAAACTTATATTTCAATTTATCGACTCTGTCAAACGCTTTTTCAGCGGCGGCTGGCAGCCTAATGTTGCACAACATTTCCTTCTCTGCGGCGGCTGGCAGCCTAATATTGCACAACATTTCTTTCCCTGCGGCGGCTGGCAGCCTAATGTTGTACAACATTTCTTTCCCTGCGACGGCGGGCAGCCAATGTTGCACAACATTTCTTTCCCTGCGACTGCTGGCAGCCTAATGTTGCACAACATTTCTTTCCCTGCGACGGCGGGCAGCCAATGTTGCACAACATTTCTTTCCCTGCGACTGCTGGCAGCCTAATGTCGTACGACATTTCTTTACCAATGGCGGTTTTTTCTTCGGCGTCCAAAGAAAATATTCCACTGAACTTAGCGAATTAGCGCCTGTCGAAAGCATTTTTTATGAAATTCCAAGAACCTGTCCGCATGGCGGAATACTTTATTAAACACCCTATTATCAATATCTCTTTACCTTAGCCGACGTAAATGTACAAATTATTTTGGAACCAGGATTGTAGGATTGAACCTCCAACCGTCCAAAAGTCTAAAAGTCTAAAAGTCTAAAAGTCCAAAAGTCCAAAAGTCTAAAAGTCCAAAAGTCCACTATCTTTGCACTGTAAAAAAATTAATAGAATAGTAGCTATGAAACGCTTTTTGTATCTGTTTACCTTGTTATTGTTCGCTTGCAGCGAGCCTCATTTTTTAACTGACGAGGGCTATCGAGCCAGGGTTCACGAACAATTCGAGAAAAGAAAAATCCAGGCTAAAGGTCGAAACGAACAATTGTTTTCGGTGTTCGACAAGCCAATCGACACAAAACATCGCGAAGCCTTAGAATTTCTGTATGCCTATATGCCTCTGTGCGATCTGGCTGATTATGACGGCGAATTTTATCTATCGCAAGTAAAAGCGGCCTTTGCCGCACGCGATTTTTTCCCTTGGGGAAAAACCGTTCCGGAGGAAATATTTCGTCATTTTGTGCTGGTTCATCGCGTCAATAACGAAAATCTCGACACGTCGCGTATAGTCTTTTTCAACGAGTTAAAAGACCGTATCAAAGGCATGTCGATGAGCGAGGCCGCTTTGGAAGTAAATCATTGGTGCCATGAAAAAGTAACGTATCGCGGTACCGACGGACGAACTTCGGCGCCGTTGGCGCTGGTTCGTACCTCGTGGGGACGATGCGGAGAAGAATCGACCTTCACCGCCGCTGCAATGCGAGCAGTCGGCATCCCCGCGCGGCAGTGCTACACACCGCGATGGGCGCATACCGACGATAATCACGCCTGGGTCGAAGTATGGATCGATGGCCAATGGCGATATCTCGGAGCCTGCGAACCGGAAGCGGAACTTGATGTGGCATGGTTCACCGGGCCGGCAAAAAGGGCAATGATGGTACATACAAATGTCTTCGGACGGTACGGCGGTCCGGAAGAAAAAAACTTGGAAACTCCTTTATATTCAAAGATAAATCTGCTTGCTAACTACGCTGCAACTCGCATAGTCGGGGTAAAAGTAATCGACGCTCAAAGCAAGGCGGTCGAAGGAGCGGCGGTGAAATTTTGCGTTTACAATTATGCTGAATTTTATCCTGTAGCCGAGGCTTTTACCGACGCCGACGGGCAAGCCTCGATAATATCGGGCAAGGGCGATTTGCTGATTCATGCAAACAAAGACGGCTTGTATGGATATGCCAAATCGGCTGCCGATGACGAGGAAATCACTGTAACACTGAACAAACAGAACGGTTCGATATACGAGGACAAAACAGAAATTGTTCCTCCTGCGGAACAGAAAATCAGCGAACTGCCTGCCGACAAAATAGCTGCCAACGCTCGACGCTTAACTTGCGAAGATTCGATGCGAAATGCCTACATGAAAACTTTTCTCGACGCAGAGCAGGCAAAAGAACGTATCGACAAGATTTTCAATGACGAAGCCCTGAAAAAAGCCGCATCGGGATACTTGGAAAACGCACAGGGCAACTGGCCTGAGATCTTGAATTTCATCAGTAAACACTCGTCCGAGCCTTTGCTGATGCCCTTTCTCGGAGCCTTGTCGAAAAAAGACCTGCGCGATACTCCGACTGAATATCTCGACGATCATATAAACGCTAAATATGAGGCAAATGAGGATTTTTCTGACGATTTTACAGCTCGATACATTCTATCGCCTCGAATAGGCACGGAACTAATCCGTCCGTGGCGCAGTTTTTTCACTTCGGATGTTGCCGCGAACCGCGACGCCGAATCGATCATCGCCTTTATAAAGAAGAATATCAAGATCGACGACAGCGAGAATTATTACAACTGTCCGCTCAGTCCGCGAGGCGCATACGAGTTGCTGACGGCTAATCGCTATTCCCGCAACATACTTTTTGTGGCGATGTGCCGTTCGGCAGGCGTCGCGGCACGGCTCGAACCGGCCACAGGCAAGCCTCAATATTTTAAAAATCAATGGCTCGACGCTACTTTTGAGAATCAGAAAGCCACAAGTCCGAAGGGAAAAATTTTGTTCAACAGCTCCAAATCTAACATCCTGAAGCCGGAATATTCGATTCACTTCAGCCTCGCCCGATTCGAGAACGGCGATTTTAAAACTCTTGATCTCGAAAACGATAAGAGACTGAAAAGCTTTCCCTGCGAAACAGATCTGGATACGGGCTATTACCGTTTGATAACAGGTACGCGAGCCAACGACGGCTCGGTAACGATTGATATGCAATGTTTTACCCTGACGTCCGATGAAACAAAAAATCTGACAATTACAATGCCTGCTCCCGAAGGAAAACTTCAAGTACTTGGGATTATCGACATGAACACTGTCGTTACCCTGTCGGACGGAAGCCGCAAGCCGCTGAAAGATTTTTCGGCAGGTAAAGGCTTGATGCTCTGCTTTGCCGATCCCGACAGAGAGCCCACCAAACACGTGTTGCAAGATTTGCCCGCAAATCGCGCCGAACTCGACGAATGGGGAGGCGGAATACTCTTTCTTGTTCCGAGCGACAAGCTAAGTCCTGGTTTTGAAGCCTCTGTCTTCAAAAATTTGCCCACGCGAACTTCGTGGGGAGTGGACAATGAAAGAGAATTGCTGAACGCCGCAAGCGCCACATTGCAACTCGATTTCAAGAATAATTTCCCTCTGACACTGTTCCTTACCAATGCCGGCGGAGTGGTTTACATCTCGGAAGGATACAGAATTGGAATCGGTGGCGATATTGTGAAGACAATAAGAACTATAGAACGTTGAATCAATTCATACATAATAATTTATTACAATGACATTAGAAGAGAAAATAAACGCAGAAATCAAGGCGGCAACGCTGAGCAGAGACAAAGTACGGCTTGTAGCCCTGCGCGCTGTGAAGGCGGCAATTCTTTTGGAAAAAACCTCCGAAAAAGCTCGCAATCTTGACGAATCCGATGAGGTCAAAATACTGAAAAAGCTTGTCAAACAGCGTCGCGAAACAGCCGAAATCTATCAACAGAACAATCGCGAAGAACTTGCCGACATTGAACTGACGGAAGCCAAAATCATCGAAGAGTTTTTGCCGCAGCAGATGAGCGCAGCCGAAATCGAAGCCGTCGTGCAGAACATCATCCTTGAAACCGGAGCAAGCTCAATCAAGGACATGGGAAAGGTAATGGGCAGCGCATCGAAACTGCTTGCAGGTAAGGCCGATGGCAAACTAATAGCCGAAAAAGTAAAGAACTTGCTGGGGGCAATTTAATCTTGATTCAGGATTGCAGGAGCCAAGAAAAATGATTCAGGATTGCAAGAACCAAGAGCCAAGACAGCTACGCAGGCGGGACAGATAATCATTAATCATTCTCTATCCCGCTTGCGTAGCGTCCTGATTCTTGGTTCTTGCAATCCTGAATCAAGATTAAAAATAATTTTATACCTTTGCGCCGAGATTAGCCGGATTTGAGCAAAAAGGTATTGATTGATAATTGTGCTGTGGTCTCGATTGTTACGCGACATGCCTCAACTCTGTCCGGCAAAAGACTCTTCGACAATGAAGAGCAAGAGTATTAACTAATTCATATATCATGCAAAAAGGAAGAACAATTTTATTGATTGTTGTCTTAACTATCGTAACTACATTTAACTTTACCGGCAAGTCGGAAAACTCTCCGATTCAGCCATTTAATCAGGCTAAATTGCTGGTGGCAATGGATACCAACCATTACAATTACTTCATTCGTAAAGGCACTCCTACCGGATACCAGTTCGAAATGCTTGAACAATATGCCAAACATTCAGGACGATCCTACGAAGTATGCCTCGTATCGAACGAATCGCGATTTGAACTGCTTCGGGATGGATATATTGACATCCTCGTATTCAGCGAAGGAAGCGACAGCCTTCACCGAGCGCTTTCGGCAAACAAGGGAATATGCTCGTCGGTGCCTATGGATGAACAGGTTAAATCGGTATGGCTCGCAAGGAACGAACATAGCGATTTGATACGTTCTATCAATCTATGGGCTAATGGCTTCAAGCAAAGCAAACTGTACGGATTCTATCAAACGAAGTATTTCAAACGCAAATACGATAAATATCCGTCGAGCTTGTCTCCCTACGACGAACTTTTCAAGAAATACAGCAAAGAAATAGGCTGGGATTGGCGCTTGCTGGCTTCGTTGGTGTATCAGGAATCGATGTTTCGTCCCGAAGTGCGCTCGAAGCACGGAGCAGCAGGGCTTATGCAAATCATGCCCGAAACGGCTGCAAGCCTTGGAGTTGTGAATATCGACAATCCCGAAGAAAACATAAGCGCAGGAATCCGTCTGATTGCCCGTCTCTACAAACTTGTCGAAAAAACAGGAATCCCCGAAGAAGAACGTATTAACTTTGTACTTGCTTCATATAACGCAGGTTATGGACGAATTGAGGACTGTCGGGCGGTTGCCGGCTCGCTGGGATTGAATCCCGATAGCTGGGAAGACGTAAATACCGCTATCCCAACAATGCGACATCCAAGCCCTGAACAACTTAAACTGATGCCTCGCGGACGTTTCAACGGCAAAGAAACCATGAATTTTGTAGAAGAAATTCAAACACGCTACAAACAATATACTCATTTCTTCGATTCTACCGAAGAACAATTGGCGCTTGCAAAATAAATTTTATTGCCTTGCGATTACAAATTAATTTAGTAATTTAGTATTCGGAATACAATAAGGGAGAATCGAGTTAAATCTCTTACAAATAGATGATTATTCATTGAAAAGGCCGATTTTTTGTTTTGGATTCCCTGTTATAAGCTTTGGACAATAAGCAAATCCTGAAGCATGTTATGCGACATGCAGGCAAAAAATATATTGCAGAAGCTCTGCAAAGAAGAATGTTTTGTAGTTTAAAAGTAGTATGAAGAATTATGCGGATATTTCGCTTAACGAATATCTGAAGAAATATTTCGGGTTCGACTCGTTCAAGGGCAACCAGGAAGTTATCATCCGAAGCGTTTTGTCGGGCGAAAATACCTTTGTGTTAATGCCCACAGGTGGAGGCAAATCGCTTTGTTATCAATTGCCGGCGTTGATTTCCGACGGCACAGCCATAGTTATATCGCCGCTTATAGCCTTGATGAAAAATCAGGTGGACGCCATGCGCTCTTTTACCGAAGAAGGCGTGGCGCATTTTATGAACTCTTCGCTGAATAAAGCTCAAATAATCAAGGTAAAAGAAGATGTAGTTTCGGGACGTACCAAAATGCTTTACGTTGCGCCGGAATCGCTTACTAAGGACGAAAATGTGGCTTTTCTTAAGCAGATAAAAATATCGTTTTACGCTATCGATGAGGCACATTGTATCTCGGAATGGGGACACGATTTCAGACCCGAATATCGCCGAATCCGTTCCATAATGTCGCAAACAGGCGAAGGCGCCATAATAGCGCTCACGGCAACCGCCACGCCAAAAGTCCAGCACGACATCCAAAAAAACTTGGACATGCTCGACGCCAATGTGTTTAAATCATCATTCAATCGCGCAAATCTGTATTACGAAATACGTCCGAAAGTAAACACAATCAAGGAAATCATCAAATTTATCAAAACCAACGAGGGTAAATCGGGAATAATATATTGCCTCAGCCGTAAAAAAGTGGAAGAAATTGCTGACGTCCTTAAAGTCAATGGAATCAAAGCATTGCCTTATCATGCGGGAATGGACTCGGCCACGCGCAGCGAAAATCAAGACCGCTTTTTGATGGAAGACGTCGATGTTATCGTAGCAACCATCGCTTTTGGCATGGGAATCGACAAACCCGACGTACGCTTTGTGATTCATTACAATATCCCAAAAAGTCTCGAAGGATACTATCAGGAAACAGGACGCGCAGGACGCGACGGAGGCGAAGGGCAATGCCTTATGTTCTACAGCCACAAGGATATACAGAAACTCGAAAAGTTCATGCAAGGCAAACCAATTTCGGAACAGGAAATCGGCAAACAATTGCTGCTGGAAACTTCGGCCTTTGCCGAATCGTCCATTTGCCGCCGTAAATTGTTGCTGCATTATTTCGGCGAAGAATATCTCGAAGAAAACTGCGAAAACTGCGACAATTGCCTCAATCCCAAAGTGCAATTCGAGGGAAGCGAATATCTGCTCCTTGTTCTTGAAGTGGTCGATACTGTTAATGAAAGATTTAAAATCGACCATACGGTAAATATCCTGACAGGGACAATCAACTCGATGATAAAGTCTTATGAACACGACGAGCTGGAACTGTTTGGCATAGGACGCGATAAACCGCCGCGCTTTTGGAACTCGATAATCCGAAAAGCGCTTATCGAAGAATTTCTCGATAAGGACATCGAAAACTATGGACTACTGTATCTTACAGCTAAAGGCAGAGAATATATGGAAAATCCCTATCCGGTGGAAGTTACTCAGGACAGGGAATACGAAGAAGGCGAGGACGATAGCATGGCTATTACTCCCATCAGCGGAGGCAAAGGCAGTGGCGCCTGCGACGAAGAATTGCTCGCCATGCTCAAGCAGGAACGCACAAGTTTAGCTAAAAAGTTGAACCAGCCGCCTTTCATCATTTTCCAAGATCCATCGCTGGAAGACATGACGATACAATATCCCGTAACGCTCGACGAACTGAAAAACTGTCAAGGAGTTGGCGAAGGTAAAGCGCGCAAGTACGGCAAAACTTTTGTGGATCTCATAAAATCGTACGTCGATGAAAAAGAAATAGTACGAGCGCAGGATATGGTGGTGAAATCGGTGGTAAACAAGTCGGGCATAAAGGTTTTCATCATTCAAAGCATCGATAAAAAAATCGATTTCAAGGACATTTGCCAGGCCAAAAACATGGACGCCGACGCTCTGCTCTACGAATTGGAATCGATTGTAAATTCAGGTACCAAAATAAATATTGATTATCATATAAATCAAGTGCTTGACGAGGATAAACGCGATGAAATTTTCGAGTACTTCCGCAGCGAAGCCGAAACAGAATCGCTGGACGAAGCAGTGGAAGCTCTTGGAAGCGAATACACTGAAGAAGAAATTCGCTTAGTGCGAATAAAATTTATTTCCGATTTGGGGAATTAATTGACCATTCGACGTTTCCAACGTCTGTGCGACCACATCCAATATTCGGGCTTGGCTGATATTTGATGTTCAAGACAATCCAAATATTTTCGAGTCAATTCGTACTGTTCAGTACTTTTTGAATTTTCGCTTAATACGATGAATTTCACGGTATAATGTCCACGTTTGATTTTCTGTATGTCGCCGAAAATATAAACAGCGTTGAGATGTTTCGCTATCTTTTCCGGACCAAGAAAAACCGGCGTTCCGCTTACTCCCATAAATTCAGTGAAATAAGCATTTTGTATTCCGCCGGCAGGTGTTTGATCTGCAATAAGCACCAGCATAACAGGTCCTTGCGTCGAGTATCGTATAGCCGTTCTCATGGTCTGTTCCATTTCTACAGGCACAGCTCCGAAACGGGCGCGTTGTTCGGCGAAATATCTATCGCTGGTTTTACTATCAAGTCTTTTGTAAACAAACAGTGGCGTAGAGCTTGATTGATCGGAAATTACCAGCCCCCATTCCCAGTTCGAGTAATGCCCCGTAACCACTATCACATGTCGTCCCTGTCGGGAATATTCGTCGAGCAATTCGCCGTTCAAACAGACGAAACGCTTGTCGAGCTGCTTGCGCGATAATGCAGCAGTGGCCGGTATTTCCACTATCAAATCAGCCAAATGCTTGTAATATTTTTGTCGAATGATTCTTCGCTCCTTTTCGCTTTTTTCGGGGAATACAAGTAACAAATTACTGTCGATAACCTTTCTGCGATAGCCAATTACATAAGCCGCAAACAAATAAATTACATCGGCCAGACGATATAGCACACACATTGGCAACATTGCGAGGGTCTTCAGCAAGGCCTTAATACATCGATATTTAATTTCACCAATGTTCATTTTGTCGCCAATCAGCTTATCGAAATATATCTTTCCACAAATCTTGCGAAAGATTGAAAGTCAATGCTATTCTGTTTCGACCCAGCGTCGATTCGTGTTTGAGTATCGGAAATCCGTATCCGTAGGTAAGATTTGCTAATCCAAAGAAACTCAGGCCTATTTCGGGCAATAGGCGCAAATCGAGTTTTTTGCTTCTGTCGATATAGCCGGCAGCGCTCCCGCGAAGGCAAAAGAAGAGAGCCGAAATTTCGTATCCTAACTTTGGTGCGAAGATGTAATCGTCGGAACGAAAGTTTGTTTCGATTCCCAGCCGCGCACCTCGTATCCCAAGTCCGGTATGATTGACGGCTGTTTGAGCGTACATCAGGTTTAACTCTGCGAACATGCTGTTTTGCAATGATATCCCTGGCGATAAGATCAGTTTGTATTTATTCGTACTGCTGTCGCGTGCTTCGGCGCGCGGGCATCCGACAAACAAGGCGCAAACAAGGACGGCGTGCAAAAGCGACGGAAGCGCCAACTTATTCATTTTTTGAGCAATTCGTCGATACGAGCCAGCTTGTCCAGAGTATCGTCGGGAAAGAATTTCAATTCGGGTACTATGCGCAATTGATGTCGCACTCTGTTACCAAGCTCGCCTCGCACGGTTTTGTTTTCGTGTTCGACTTGCCGTATCACAGCTTCGCTTTTATCAGAAGGAAAGATACTTAGATAAATCTTTGCTTCGGCCAAGTCTGGCGTCATACGTACTTCGCTCACTGTTATCATTGCGCCGCCATAAGCGGCCATGCCTTTCGAGCGAAATATTTCGCCGAGGTCTTTCTGTATCTGTCTTGCGACTTTTTGTCGTCGGAAGTTATTTTCCATCTCTGTAAATACAAGATTATTATAAATAAAAGGTATGTTGCGGGTGCATAAAACCCGCAACAATTCGCTCCGGCAAGTTGCCGGAGCTTGAATTTTTCGGACTTAAAGCCTGACTTTTAAAGCGCTCCGTTGATGAGTATGACTGCCAGCAGCGATATGATGGCATACAACTCAGGGAATGCTGCAAGTATCAGCGTGCCTGTCATAACGTTATGTCCGTTGCCTATGGCAGCTATGCCGTTAGCGCAAACTTGTCCTTGCCGTATTGAACTGAGCAATCCGGCAACTCCAAGCATCAACCCTGCGCCGAAAATTGCAGCGGCTGTAAGCATAGGCATATCTGCTGCGATTTTTGACTTTATCAGAAAAAAGCCTACAAATCCGTAGAGACCCTGCGTACCAGGCAAAGCGCTCAGCGTGATGTATGTACCGAGCGCTCCCGGATTCTTTTTCAAAGCGCCTACTGCGGCGTTTCCGCTGATAGTTACTCCGTAGGCGCTTCCTACGCCCGAAAGCGCTACCATGATGGCAAGTCCGGTGTATGCGAACAAAAATGCTTCCATAATATACTGTGTTTTAAAATTTTAATTAATACAAATTATTCTTCTGTGTAAGATATTTCGATGCCGGCTCGTGCCAGCAGTTCTAATCCGTCCTGTGTGTGATATTTTTCCGAGAAAACTACCCGCTTGATGCCTGCCTGTATAATCAGTTTGGCACATTCCATGCACGGCGACGAAGTAACGTACAGCGTGGCGCCTTCGCTGCTGTTGTTCGAGCGGGCTACTTTGGTGATTGCGTTGGCTTCGGCGTGCAGCACGTATGTTTTGGTGGCGCCTGTTTCGTCCTCGCAAATGTTCTCGAATCCCGAAGGCGTTCCGTTGTATCCGTCGGAGATTATCATCTTGTCTTTCACTATCAAAGCTCCTACTTGACGGCGTTTGCAATATGAATTTTTTGCCCAGATGCGCGCCATCTCGATATAATGCTTATCGAATTGTTTTTGCTTATCGTCGAGTTCTTTATGTCGCATACTGTTCACTAAATTCATTTTTATAAACTTTGATTGTGAACTCCCGAAACCGCCCGTCCCGAAGGGTCGTTCTTGTCGCGGAACGAAGCGTCCCAGGCCAGCGCTTCTGCTGTGCTACATGCTACGGAAGGTATTGAAGGAACGGTTTTTGCCGCCTGCGACGAGGGAAAATGCTCCTCGAAAATCGAGCGATAGAAATATTCCTCTTTATTTTGAGGCGGATTGATTGGAAAACGTCCGGCGCAATCGTTCATCTGCTCGTCGGTAACGGCTTCGGAGGTAATGCGTTTGAGGCTGTC
>JAITGD010000124.1 GCA_031280885.1 Prevotellaceae bacterium
TGATGGTTTTTCACAGTTTGCCGCAGGCGAAGATAATCGAAGGTCTTTTGATTTCGAGCGGCATAGAATGTTTTCTGTCGAACGAAACGGGGACAATATTGAACCCGATATTCGAGCGCGGCAACGAAAGCATAAAACTTCATGTGCTGGAAAGCGACGTCCTCACTGCAAAGGAGATCCTGACTGGATTATGGCAAACTGAAGACTCAGACAAACCGGATGCAAACGAGTAAAAAGAATACACAAAGGCGATCAATTTTTCGGCAACAAAAGCGGTTTATCAAAATTGTTATTACTTTTGTGTATTGTAATCCGGCTGTATAACCGGAAGTATTGGATGAAATTAATGATAAACGATTAACAACCATATTGCTATGAGTCATCTTAAATTCAACAAGAAAGAGCTGGTGAATCTGGAATATTCACTATCGCTCGAAATGCTAAGCACGAATCGTGCCGGCGGATACACAAGCACCACCATAGTGGGCTGTAATACACGCAAATACCATGGGTGGATGGTGTGTCCAATAGATGAGTTCGGAGGTGAAAAGCACGTACTGCTCTCATCGATGGATGAATCCGTAGTGCAACACGAACAGTCATTTAACCTGGGCATACACAAATATCCGGGAATGTACGAACCTCGCGGACATAAGTACATCATTGATTTTGAGTATGAACCAACGCCAACTCTTGTATATCGAGTGGGCGGAATGGTGCTAAAAAAAGAACTGCTTGTGGTGCATAACGAAGAACAAATACTGATACGCTACACGCTGATTGACGCACATTCCCCTACCCTGCTGCGCCTGAAACCAATGCTGGCTTACAGAAGCATACACTCGCTCAGCAAGGCCAACATGTACGCCAACACTCAATTCAAGGTCATAAATAACGGAATCGCATCGAAATTGTACACCGGATATCCGGCTCTGCACATGCAAGTTAATAAACAAAATGAGTTCGTGGCCGCTCCCGATTGGTACTATAACGTGGAATATGCCGAAGAAAAAAATAGAGGATACGAATATCAGGAAGATTTATTCTCGCCCGGATATTTCGAAATGCCTATAAATAAAGGCGAAAGCATAGTGCTATCGGTGGCGTTGAAAGAAATCAACGCAAAAACACTGCTGCGTAATTTCGACAAAGAACTTGCTATACGTCCGCCGAAAGATTCGTTTATGAACTGCCTGCGCAACACCGCCACTCAATTCATCATGAAACGCGGAAAATCAACCGAAATCCTGTCGGGATACCATTGGTACGGCAGTCGCGGACGCGATACATTTATCTCATTACCAGGACTAACCATCGCTACCAACGATCTGAAAACCTGCAAAGCAGTGCTTGACTCAATGTCAGCAAAACTGAATAACGGACTATTTCCCGAACTTTTAGACAGCGACACCCTCGAATACAACTCGGTGGACACGCCGCTGTGGTACTTCTGGGCGATACAGAAATACGCCAAAGCTACCGACGACGACGAAACCGTATGGAAAGACTACGGAAAAAAGATGAAAAGCATATTGACGGCATACCGTAACGGCCTCAATGAAGGAATATTAATGCACGAAAACGGACTGATATGGGCCGAAGAAAAAGGTAAACCGAAAACATGGATGAACGCCGTAGTCGCCGGAAAACCAATAACGCCCCGCTATGGATACACTGTCGAAGTAAACGCTCTCTGGTACAACGCTGTATGCTTTGCTCTGGAACTTGCCCGAAAATACAACGACCGTAGCTTCGTCAAAGAATGGAAAAACATACCTAAGTTGATAGAAGACAACTATATGGATACATTCTGGATGCCCGAAAAACAACATCTGGCCGACTATGTGGGCTACGACGGACAAAACCAGCGCATACGTCCAAATGAAATACTTGCTACTTCGCTGCCATACAGCCCTGTATCCGACGAAACCAAAGAAAGTGTGCTGAACGCAATGGAACGCGAAATGCTCACTCCGAAAGGAATACGAACATTGTCGCCAAAAAATCCGAAATACAAAGGAATATACGAAGGTACGCCTGCCGAACGCGACGAAGCCTTCCATCAAGGCACAGTATGGGCTTGGTTACTTGGACATTATGTAGAAGCAAGATTCCGCTTGCACGGCAAAGCCTTCGTAGAAGAAGCAAAACGCATTTTCAAAGGATTCGAGGAAGACATGACCACACGCTGCATCTGTAGCATACCAGAATTGTACGACGGCGACCCTCCACACAATCCGCGAGGAGCAATATCTATGGCATGGAGCGTGGCCGCAGTGCTGCGAATAGCAAAAATGATAGAAGAATACGACAATTAATTCAATAACAAATTTTATCAGGCGACATTAAAATCCGCAGGGTAAACCTTAAAACCAGATAATATGAAAAGGACAATTTGTTTTTATTTCCAAGTGCATCAACCCTTTCGCTTAAGACGTTATCGTTTTTTCGATATAGGCGACAATCATCATTATTTCGACGATTTCAACAACAAGTCGATAATGAAAAAAGTGGCAGAACGCAGCTACCTGCCGATGAACAAGCTGTTACTGAACCTCATCAAAGAATACGGAAAGCGTTTCAAAGTAGCATTTTCGATAACAGGCTCTGCTATAGAGCAATTCGAAATGTATGCGCCCGAAGTGCTGGAAAGTTTCAAAAAACTTGCCGAAACCGGATGCGTTGAATTTCTGGCCGAAACCTCGGCTCACTCACTATCGGTGATGAAAAACGACGATGAATTTGCTCGACAAATTGCTTTCCACCGTGCATTGATAGAGAAATACTTCGGACAAACGCCCGGCACTTTCCGTTTGACGGAATTGGTGTATTCCGACGAAATCGGAGCAAAAGTGGCCGAAATGGGCTTCAAAACCATGCTCACCGAAGGCGCAAGACATGTGCTGGGCTGGAAAAGCCCCAACTTCGTTTACACCAACGCAATAGAACCAAAACTGAAAGTGTTGCTGCGCAATTTCCGCCTCAGCGACGATATTTCGTTTCGCTTCTCAGACCGAGGATGGGCAGAATGGCCTGTAACTTCCGAAAAATTTGCACGTTGGCTCAATGAATTGCAAGCGCGCGAAGAAATCGTAAATCTGTTTATGGACTACGAAACTTTCGGCGAACATCAGGCTGCCTCCACCGGAATCTTCGAGTTTATGAAAAATTTGCCAAAACAGGTCTTTTCGTCCACCGATTTCGAGTTTGCCACACCATCCGAAGCAGTTGAAAAACACCAGCCGGTGGCGCCAATCCATGTTCCATTTCCGATTTCGTGGGCCGACGAGGAACGCGACCTGAGCGCTTGGCTTGGAAACGAACTCCAGGACGACGCCTTCGACTCGCTGTACGCGCTGACCGACAAGATTGTAGCCCTCGGAATCCCCGAAGTACACGAAATATGGCTGCGTCTGCAAAACAGCGACCACTTCTACTACATGTGTACCAAATGGTTCTCCGACGGCAACGTTCATAAATACTTCAATCCTTATACAAATCCTTACGAGGCGTATATCAACTATATGAACGTGTTGAGCGATTTTATACTTTTTGTCAATAAACTTACTGACAAAAAAGACGACCCGTCGGCAAATATTCAAGATGAGATGAAAAAGTTGCCATGTTTTTCACTCTCAGGCCAGCAGGGATGCTATTTCTCGACACTGACTCAGAAAGTTTCCAAATCAGAAGAAAAAAGGCAGCTTGCCGATCCGACAAAGTCGGAATCGCCGCTTCCGGATATTGCTAAAAAACAGCCAACAGAAAAGAAAACAGCCGCGAAAAAGGCCGCGTCGAGCAGTTCAAAATCAGCTTCGACAAAGAAAGCCGCTACGACGAAAAAAGCGACTCCGGCGAAGAAAACAGGCAAGGAGAAATAATTTCTCGCGCTTGTATGTTCCAAAACACCCGAGGCCTCGCTCGCTTCGGGTGTTTTTAGTTTGGATATATCGAGTTGTTTGTGAGATTGATAGTCCCCATATCTAAAAAAGTGTCCAAACAAGTCGCTGATTGCTTGCGAAACTTGTATATAATTTTGTAGAAAATACGAAAAGATGAAATGCGTTATGAGAACAGAAAGTACGGATTATAAATCCACATAGATAATGAAAAATATAATTAATTTATAACATTTTATGATGAAAAGTAATAATAAACCTCAAGAAATACTTGAACTGGAACAGATTTACGGGTTTAAGATGCAAAACAGCAGATATATTTGGCGAACCCGTAATTCTTATAAACTCAATAACAGACAGGAAATAATTGGATTAAATTTAGCCAAACATAAAATTGCTGAGATTAAAGGATTGGAAAACCTGACACAATTGCAATGGTTATATTTGTCATGGAACCAAATCTCCGAAATAAAAGGCTTGGAAAATCTGAGACAATTGGAAATTTTAGATTTATCATGGAACCAAATCTCCAAGATAAAAGGCTTGGAAAAGCTGACGCAATTACAAAAGTTAGAATTGTATAAAAATAAAATCACCGAAATAAAAGGATTGGAAACACTGAGGCAATTGAATGAGTTAATTTTATCTAACAATAAAATCACCGAAATAAAAGGATTGGAAAAACTGACAAAATTGCAAAGATTAGATTTATCCGAAACTCAAATTTCAGAGATAAAAGGCTTGGCAAATCTGACGCGATTGAATGAGTTAAATTTATCCGAAACTCCAATCACCGAAATAAAAGGTTTGGAAAGTCTGAGACAATTACAATTGTTAGATTTATCCTACAATAAAATAACCAAAGGATTGGAAAAGCTAAAACGATTACAATCAAGTTGTTTAATCCTGTTGGATTGGAAATACAATGACGATGAGTAATTGTAAAATGAAATTGAAAAAATTTCGCCCGTGCCGCAGATTGACGCGATATATGTGTATTTTTGCAGAAAATTTTAAAAGATTAAAATTATGACAAAAGAAAGATTAAAAATGATTTACGAAGATTTGGTTCGCATTAAACTAAACAGCAAACGGAGTTTGACTGAGAAAATTGGGCAAAGGTTTATTCCTTTAATATATGGCGATGT
>JAITGD010000170.1 GCA_031280885.1 Prevotellaceae bacterium
TGATGGTTCTTTGACATACGAAAGCATACTAAATTCCAACATGACAAGCAATCTCAAAATGATGAACCTCGGCTTAAAAGTCAAGTTTAGTTTATTTTGATAATGGACGGCGGTTGGACGGTTGGACTTTTGGACTGTTAGACGGTTGGACTGTTGGACGGTTGGACGGTTGGACGGTTGGACGGTTGGACTGTTAGACTATTAGACTTTTTGATAGCGGAAGCCATGCGGGACATTGAAGTGAATAATCAGACTGCATTGCGATTTCCAGAAAGTCCAAAAGTCTAAAAGTCCAAAAGTCTAACAGTCTAACAGTCCAAAAGTCCATGTGAGACATTGAAGTGAATAATCAGACTGCATTGTGATTTCACGCAGGGAATTAATATCAATAGAAAGATGTTCCCTCCCCGTTTGACCACAAGCCCGTAGGTCTTGAACCATAAGCAGTCGAACAAGAGTGGCTTAATTCATAACTATTATCCAAAAGTCCAACAGTCCAAACGTCCTAAGAAAGTCTAACCGTCTAACAGTCCAAAAGTCCAACCGTCTAATAGTCTAACAGTCCAAAAGTCTCAACCGCGTTAGCTGTTGTGATTTTGTCCACATATTCGATGCTGACATTTTTGATTTCGGCTAATTTCTCTGCTATTATCGGAAGCCATCCGCTTTCGTTCCGCTTACCTCTAAATGGATGCGGAGCAAGATACGGAGAATCGGTTTCCAGTACTATCTCATTCAGCGGCACCTCTTTCAGTACTTCGGGCAAGCTGCTTTTCTTGAAGGTAAGCACTCCCCCGACGCCAATCTTAAATGAACCATAGCTTTTTATCTTCGCATAATCGCTGGCCGTTCCGGTAAAGCTGTGGAAAATACCTCGCGTTTTGTCGGTACGCACCCTATCGAGAACTTTGAATATCACATCAAAGGACTGCCGAGCATGTATAATCACAGGAAGGCCTCTGGCATCAGCCCATTTTATCTGCTGCTCGAATACAAAGATCTGCTGCTCGGCGTATTCCGTAGGCCAATAAGAATCGATACCTATCTCGCCGACAGCTTTGAATTTATACTTATCGATATTTTCTTCGACGAAAGAGAGTTCGCTCTCATAATTAGCGCCTACTGATGTGGGATGCAGACCGATGCAGGGGAAACAGCAATCGCTGTACGAGCGGCAGAGCGTCATCATTCTATCGAATGAAGTACTATCGATGGCGGGAATTATAAAGCCTTCGACTCCTGCCGCACGTGCGCGCACAATCATCTCATCGCGGTCGGCGTCGAACTGTTCATCGTATAGATGAGCATGAGTATCAATCACCTTATATCTTATTTCTGATGACGTCCTTCACTTTTTCCCAATAGTCGCGTTCATCCATCAGAGGGTAAAGCTCTTCTTCCGTTTGATTCACAGCATCGCGCAGTTCCGGAAAATTCACTTCGAGTTCGAAGTCTTCATCACCCTCTTCGTGCTTTGCACGCAGGATTTTCGACCTTTCGATAGCCTGTTCATGCAAGTCGTCAAAAGTCAGTCCATGTTCGACAAGCAGATTTTGGACTTTCGTCAGATGTCCGGCCAGTTCGGAATTACCTGTACGCTCGAAAGCCGCTATTGTTTCCGACAAATATTTGCCGGGCGTACTTTCGATGAAGGCGAATAGCCCATAAACATCAAACAGCGTTTCAAAGTCGAGGATATAAATTATATCCGCCAAATACTGCGGTAACTCGCTGAACTGCTCGGAATCGTGTATCTTGATATTCTCAGGCTCGTACCGATGCAGTGCGATAAAGCCAATTAAATCATCCGGATCTCGAAAGAGTCTTAGCGTTTCATTATCAATCTTTGCCATTGTTTCGATCTATTAATTACGCTGCAAAATTAATAATTATTATGAAAGTATGTTGATTCGGATTTTTACCGGATTATTTGTATTTTGTTTTTGAGTTTAAAAAAGTCAGCTTATCTTTGTGCGATTTTATGAACATTAAAACATCAATTTATGAGATTAATATCATATAATGTAAACGGTATCCGCGCAGCTTCAAGCAAGGGACTTGGCGATTGGATACACGAAGGCGATTACGACGTAGTGTGTATGCAGGAGATTAAAGCATCACCGGAACAAATCGACCACTCTCTGTTTGACGGATACGAATGTAACTGGTTTCCTGCAGCGAAGGCCGGATATAGCGGAACTGCTATCCTCACAAAGCGAGCGCCCGACTTTATATCAAAAGGAATGGGCAACGATCTTTTCGACGGCGAAGGCCGAGTGATTCGAGCCGACTACGGAGATACCACTCTGATATGCGCCTATTTTCCATCGGGAAGCACCGGAGAAGTACGGCAAGCTGTTAAGATGCAATTCCTTTCGGAGTTTACCGACTTCGTCGAAAAGCTGCGCATGGAAAGGCCGAAAATAATCCTCACAGGCGATTTTAATATATGCCATAAAGCCATAGATATTAATTTCCCCAAAAAACATGAAAAAGTATCGGGCTTCCTGCCGGAGGAACGAGCATGGTTTGATAGTTTTGTCGCCCGCGGATGGATAGACTCATTCAGAGAGTTTTGCACACTGCCCGAAAGATATTCCTGGTGGAGCTATCGCAGTCGCGCACGTGAAAAGAATCTGGGCTGGAGAATCGACTACTTCATGGTAACAGATAACCTCAAGCCGCAGCTGAGAAATGCAGATATTTTCGAGAAGATAAACTTCTCCGATCACTGCCCCGTGTATTTAGAACTTGAATTATGAAACTTGCTACGGCCGTCGAACTTAATAAATATCCTTTCGAGCTGAAATATTGCGACCCTTCTCTGTGGATAGGTTCCTGCTTTGCCGCCGAAATTGGAAACATTATGAAAAGCCTGCGGTTCGACTGCTGCGTTAATCCATTCGGGCCTTTGTATAACCCCGTTTCCATCTCGAATGGCTTGCGTATGCTCATAAACAGAGTACAGCTATCTGCCGACGATCTTTTTCCGGCCAATGGTCTGTATAATTCATTCGCTTTCCATAGCTCGTTTTCGCGCAGGGATACTAATGAAAGTCTATCGATTATGAATGAAAGTCTTAAATCTGCAGCCGAAATTCTATTACACAGCAAATTCCTATTCATAACATTCGGATCGGCATACATCTTTGAGCATCAACAGAATAAAATCATAGCGGGAAACTGCCACAAGCTGCCGTCGTCGGAATTTGTTAGACGACGATTATCAGTAAAAGAAATTGTGGAAGAGTATAATATACTATTCGATGAACTGCTGACCATCAACAGTGAACTAAAAATAGTGCTTTCCGTAAGTCCCATACGTCATCTTGCCGATGGAGCGCATGGAAATGCTTTAAGTAAATCAATTCTGCTGCTTGCCGCCGACGAAATTATAAGAGCCGACGAAAAGCGACGGTTCTATTTTCCTGCTTACGAGATCCTTCTCGACGAGCTACGCGACTATCGTTTCTATGCTGCTGATATGTGCCATCCTTCCGACACGGCTCGCGATTATATATTCGAGCGTTTCAGCTCTGCGCTGATCTCCACAGAAGCAATATCAGTAATGAATGAAGTGAGCAAGTTCAATAAAGCACGCAATCACAGGCCGCTACACGCCGATGGAGACGAGTATGCCGACTTTGTTAAACATATCGACAAACTTGAAAAGGATCTTGTATATCGATTTCCCTTCCTAAAACAGTAATCGACACTACTCTGTATTATCTATTGAATTATTTCGGAAGCTATCCGCACAGCTTCGATATTGCTTGCGATACAGTCGTCTAAGGATGGTTCCTCAATAAAGCTCGTGCGTTCCATAACGCTTTCGATTATCCGAGCTATGTCGGTAAAGGCTATTCTATCGCTCAGAAAAGCTTCGACCGCAACCTCGTTTGCAGCATTAACTACGCAAGGCGTATTACCTCCGCGTCGCAGCGCTTCATAAGCGATGACAAGGCAGCGGAATTTATTGGCGTCGGGTTTCATAAAACTAAGCGTCGGATAAGTCGCCCACTCTATTCGCGGCGATGAAGTCTTCGCTCGGTGCGGATATGTAAATGAATATTGTATCGGAATACGCATGTCAGGCTCTCCAAGTTGCGCCTTTATTGCCCCGTCGTCGAATTGCACCATAGAATGAATAATAGATTGAGGGTGTACCAACACTTCTATTTTGTCTGCTGCAACCCCGAAAAGGTGATGCGCTTCGATGACTTCGAATCCCTTATTCATCATTGTAGCGGAATCGACAGTGATTTTCGCTCCCATATTCCAGCGTGGGTGAGCCAGCGCCTGCTGTCTGTTTACCTTCGCTAAATCTTGTACGATCGTATGGAGAAAAGGCCCGCCGGAAGCAGTAAGATACAGTTTGTCGATGGAAGCATACTCCCCTGCCAAGCATTGAAAGATGGCCGAATGTTCGGAATCGACCGGAATTATCGGAACTTTGTGGCTCGCGGCAAGCGACATCACTAACTTACCTGCTACCACAAGCGTCTCCTTGTTAGCGAGCGCTATGCGCCGCTTTGCTTCGATAGCCCGAATGGTGGGTATCAGCCCCGAATATCCAACTAAAGCCACCAGAACAAGATCAACCGAGCTATATGAGGCTACTTGCTCCAGCGCCTCGCTTCCGGCATACACTTTTATTGGTAAGGAACTGAGAGCTTCGGAAACTTTATGGTAAAATTGCTCGTCGGCAATGACCACAGTATCGGGGACAAATCGCCGCGCCTGATTTATCAGTAAATCAGCATTGCGGCACGCCGTAAGCACCTCTACCGAGAAGAGCTGCGGATGTTCGGCTATCACCTCTAAGGCTTGCGTACCGATAGAACCGGTGGAGCCTAATACAGATATTTTAATCATTTACGATCAGCTTATTATCCTCATGTATTTGTTTCAGTGTTCTATGGTTTTTGATAGCCACGAGGCACATACGCCCATTGTGATAAGGGCATTTCCAAGGGCCGGCCTTGTCGTCTATACGGTTTGCCGATCCGTCGAGGTTAAGGCTCCAGAACCACTCACCATTTTCAAAGTCAATCACATTGTGTTTAATGTACTGCATAGCTCGTTTTGCAAGTGTCGAATATCGTCGGTCCTGCGTGTTTCTATATGCAATGATATACCCCGCCACAGCTTCTGCCTGCACCCACCAATGCCTGTCATAGTCGATAATTCCGTTCTTACATTCGTAAGCCATTCCTCCATCGTCGCCTATTCCTTCGGCGGCAGCATCGGCTATTTTTTGCGAAATCTTCGCAATTTTGCTTATCAACTCCTGATTTTCTAAGGCCTCCGCAGCTTCATAAAGCAACCAAGAAGCCTCGATGTCATGTCCATAAGATATGTCGTCGGATTTAATATTCCATTCTTCGTCGAAAAAAAGTCCGAGATGCCCGTTCTGTCTTACTATCTTATCAGTAAAAATCTGAATCAGCTCGCTTTGAGCCTGCATAAGTTCATGGCTCGACACTGACAGACACATACCTGTATATGCTTCGAGGATGTGCAGATGCGTGTTCATCGACTTCTGTTCGTTTGCGTCCTTCTCGCTCAATCTGACGTCGTCTATTGCACCCCAATCGCGTGAGAAAGCCTCGAAGTATCCCCCATTTTTTCTATCGCGACAGTTATCCTCAATCAATCGGAACAGGTCAATAGCTATACTCATAGCCTCCGAATTTCCAGAGGCACACCAAAATTCATAAAGTCCATATATAGCAAAACATTGGGCATATGTCTGTTTCTTTGTGTTGATAGGCTCGCCTTTATTATTTAGCATCCAATAGACTCCGCCGTATTTATCGTCGATAAAGCGCTCGCGTATATAATTATAAGCACGCTCGGCCACATCAAGATAATCCATTCGTTTAATCACGCGGTATGCAGCCGAAAAAGTCCAGAGTATCCTTGCATTTAGTACAATTCCCTTATCCGCCTTCGGATGTGGCATTCCGTTACCGTCAATACGTCCGTAGAACCCGCCTTCGTGCATGTCCATCATACTACCGCTCCAAAACGGCAGGATGTTTCTCGTCAATTCCCTATAAATTTCCGAATAATTCATATCAGCAAGATTAATTTATACCACGAAAAATTCTATTCCAACGGATGTTCTTAGGGAAACGTTTGTCCTTGTCGGTCGAGAACCATATAAACGAGGGTTTTCCGACAATATGATCTTCGGGTACGAATCCCCAGAAACGCGAGTCGGCGGAGTTATGTCTGTTATCCCCCATCATGAAATAGTAGTCCATCCCGAAAGTATATTCGCTCGCAATTTCTCCATTGATATATATAGCGCTATCTCTAAGTTCCAGACGATTTGCCTCATACACGGCAATGATTCTTTGATACAGACAAAGATTTTCGAGAGTAAGCGATACCGTAGTTCCTTTTGCGGGGATTTGCAGCGGCCCGTAATTGTCCTCCGTCCACGGGTATGCCGGCGAGAAGGGGAATATAGCAAAACGATCTTCGCTATCGTAAATCGAATCTATTTCCCTTTGAACCGACACTACCGAAGGCAGCCGCTCAAGCGCCTCCTTTGCGCGTGGTGTTAACGGGATGATACTGTTCGCAGAAAAGGCCATATCATCCTTCGACAGACCAAGCTTTTCTGTTAGATACTCACCGCTGATAGGGGCGTTTGTAGCTATGCGATATTTATATTCTTTTCCGGGGATTTCGGGTTGTGGCTCGCCATTTACAAAGACGTCTCCGTTCCGTATTTCGAGCAAGTCGCCCGGAATCGCCACACATCTCTTGACGTAATTATCGCGTTTGTCCACCGGTCGAGCTACCGCTGTATAGTTATTCGTCTTCATCCATGAATCGAAATCATTGTTACCACGCCTCATCATGTAGTAATCGTAGATGTCGGTATTCTCCCATACTACTGTGTCGCCATGCGGGAAGTTGAAAACCACTATATCATTGCGCTTCACTTGTCCAAGTCCTGCAAGCCGCTTGTACGGATACTTAATAAGTTCGGAGTAAGAACTCATATCGACGCCAAACAACTTAAGTCTGTTATGCACCAGCGGAATTGCTAATGGTGTATTCGGCATTTTCGGGCCGTATGCCACTTTGCTGACGAACAAATAATCGCCTACAAGTAGGGATTTCTCCATTGAGGGCGAAGGAATCACGTATGCTTCGATAAGAAACGTTCTGACGACCGTAGCAACTATCAGTGCAAAGATGCCTGCGTCGAGCCAATCTAACCAGGCTTTACGTTTCTGACCCTTCTCGCAACGTTGTTTCCAGAATGCCCATCGCACTTTTTTAGTAATGTAAAGGTCGAAGATAATCGGCAAACCTATAAGCCACCAGGGATTTCTTAGCCAGATGACCCATGCAAGATATACTAACAGGTACACGCTGCATTTGATTATGCTTTTTCGCGTAATTTTGTGTTCGGCTTGTTGTTCGCCGTCTTTTGTACTGCAATTTTTTGGGGATTGATTCTTTTTCATCGATAAATATATATAATGATTAATACTATTGATTTTTTTCTGATTGATATAATTCTATATTTTTGAGGCTACTGCCTGAGGTCGGCTCGGTCGTGTATGGCATACAGAGGTCAGTCGCCGGCTGTCGGCACGGTCGCGTACGGCATACACGAGTATATGGACAGCTGTCGGCACGGTCATGTATGACATACACGACTGCGCCGACAAATTCGGAACGGTCGAATATATCATACGCGGACGTCCCGACGGATGCGGCACGGTCGCGTACGGCATACAGAAGCGTCCCGACGGATGCGGCGCTATCGCGTACGGCATATATAAGTAATCCAAAGGATGTCGATGCGTATAAAGTCATGATTTTTGATGTCTCGAAATAAAATGGCAGGGATATTTATATTTAACAAAAGTCATCTTACTTTTGTCAGAAGCAAGATGACTTTTGTTTAAGATAGCGCCGACAAGGGTTTATTTTTTGGCGGCTGATTTATGGCTTTGTTTCGCGGCCTGTTCAAGCTCTTTTGCTTTGATTTCCTTGCGGCTCAAAAATTCGTAAGCCACAGGAATAGCTATAAAGACTGTGGAATAAACTCCGACGACTACTCCAATTATTATTGCAAAGGAGAATCCGCGAATAACCTCGCCTCCAAAGATAAATATTGCAAGTAGAACGACGAGAACTGTTCCCGAAGTGTTGATAGTTCGCATCAGTGTTGAATTTATTGCGCCGTTTATTTGTTCTCGCCACGAGCGTTTCGGATAGAGTATTCTGTTTTCGCGCACACGGTCGAAGATGACCACCGTGTCGTTGATAGAGTAACCTATAATTGTTAGTATTGCGGCGATAAATGACTGATCGACGTCCATAGACCATGGCAGCAGTCCCGCTCCGACGCTGAATATCGCGATGGTAAACAGGGCGTCGTGCGCCAGAGAAAGGACGCCTCCAAGTCCGAATTGCCAGCGTGAGAAGCGAGCGGCGATGTATATAAAGATAGCAATAAGAGCGAGTATTACAGCTATTATTGCCTTAGTCCTCATGTCTGTAGCTATGGTTGGCCCGACGGTTTCCGAGCTACTTATCCCGTATGTGTCGGTGTCGGTCGAAGCGAACTCATCAAAAGTTATCTTATTGACAAAAAACTCTTTGGATGCGTTGTACAGAAGTTGTTCAATTTCCTTGCTCGCTTCGTCGGAGTTGTCGTCTATTCTATATTTTGTAGTAATCTTCAATTGATTGTTTGGTCCGTATTGTTTTACTTCGGCCGAGCCGTCGAAGGTCGATACGGCTTCGCGTACCTGGTCTGTTGCAACGGCTTGGTCGAACTTAACCACATAAGTACGTCCTCCGGAGAAGTCAATTCCGTAGCTCATTCCTTTAGTAAAGATGAAAGCCAATCCGGTGATGAGAACTACGCCCGATACGATGTACATTTTCCGGCGCATCGCGAGGAAATCTATATTCATATCGCTCATAAAGTTCATCGTAAACTTGTTTCCGAATGAGATATTTTTACCTCTGTTGAGCATCCATTCGATGACTAAACGCGATATGAATATCGAGGTAGTGAGGGAGGTAATTATCCCTGTAACTAATGTAACAGCAAAGCCTTTCACCGGTCCGGTACCCAGCATCAGCAGTATAACTCCGGTGATAAAGGTTGTCATTTGCCCGTCAACTATTGCGGACATTGCATTCTTGTAACCTTCCTTGATGGCCACTCTTTGGGAGTTGCCTGCGCGGAGTTCTTCCTTGACACGTTCATATATAATAACGTTGGCGTCCACCGCCATTCCGAGCGTCAGCACAATACCTGCGATACCGGGCAGCGTTAGGACGGCACCGAAGGAAGCCATTGCTCCGAATAGGAGAAGCACGTTCGAGAGTAATGCGATGTTAGCCGTTGTTCCCGCTTGTCCGTAGTAGAGCCACATGTATGCCAAAACGAGGAGGAAGGCGAGGATGAAGGATATCATTCCAGAGTTGATTGATTCCTGTCCGAGCGAGGGGCCGACCACTGCTTCCTGTACGATTCTGGCCGGAGCGGGCATTTTACCGCTTTTTAATACGTTTGCAAGGTCATCGGCTTCATTCGAGGTGAAGTTGCCTGTGATAGATGACTGTCCCCCCGGAATTTCGCCGTCCACTCTTGGATATGAGTAAACGAAACCGTCGAGGACGATAGCTATACTTTTCTTGATGTTATCGGCAGTCATTCGCGCCCATATTTTAGAACCTTCGGCGTCCATGCTCATCGACACTCCGAAGCCGTTTCGTTCGGTAGATCTTCTTGCGTCGGTAATTACTCCGCCATCCAAGGGAGCTTTACCGTCGCGAGTGGTTACTTTGATTGCAATCAACTCATATATAGTTTCTCCCTTATCGACGGGTTTGATGCTCCATTTAGGTTGAAATTCTTTGGGGAACAAGGCTCGTACCCTCGCCATACGTAGCCATTGGCCGATTTTAGCGGTGTCGGCAACAGCGGCAAAGCCTATCACGGGTCCACGGTTTAGGAATGACTGACCATTTTGCGATCCTATTGCCGGATTTAGAATTTGAAACAGAGGAAAATCGTCGGTTCCGGCAATGCCGGTGCTGTCCTGTGCTTGTATTTGCGCCAGCAGAGAGCTATCTTTTTTCGACGAGTCGGTTACTATCGCGGCCAGAGATGAATCGGGCGAAATCGGGGCAACATTCGACGAGTCGGTTAGCGCCAAACTATCCGATTTGTTATCGTAATTAGCTATAAGATTATCGGCGTCATCACTGCGGATGGCCAGAGAATCAATATCTTTTGTATTCTTTTTTTCGGCGGCAATAATTTCTTTGATGATTGCGTTGGCCTGCTCCAAACGGGGATATATTTCTTCGTTTTCGTATGTTGGCCAGAACTCGAGATTTGCGGTTCCTTGCAACAGTTTACGTACACGTTCAGGCTCTTTTACTCCCGGCAATTCCACAAAAATACGTCCCGACACGCCAATTCTCTGTATATTCGGCGAAGCGACTCCAAAACGGTCGATACGGCTGCGTAACACATTGAATGAGTTCGATACTGCGCTTTCTGATTCCTGACGGATAATTTTCAGCACATCGGCATTGCTCGATTCGAGTTTGATTCTATCCTTGAGTTCATAAGTGCTGAAAACTCTCGACATAGGTTTGTCGGGATCCAGCTGAATCCAAGCTTCTTCAAACAGAGAAAGGAAGTCCTTAGTACTTGTTTTCTCGTTTTGTTTTGCCCTCGCCAATGCTTTGACGAAGGTAGTGTCGGCGCTGTTGTTAGACAGCGCAGTAATGATGTCGGGCAGCGATATTTCGAGCATGACGTTCATTCCGCCTTTGAGGTCGAGTCCCAGACCGAGTTCCTTGTCCTTACATTCTTTGTAAGTGTATCCCAGCCAGACTTTTTCGTTTGATTTGGCGGCGAGAATCGCAGCTTCTTTCGTTTTGTCGATGATACCGGATTCGTCAGTGGCTTCGATTCGGGCGTTTTTTTCGACCCGACGAGTTACGAATGTGAATGCGAGCATCCAAATACTTGCCAAAAAGCACAGTGTGGCTACAAATTTTATAAACCCTTTAGCTTGCATGGTTTTAGTTTGATAATTTATTTAATACTTTTACGTTGTTTCTAATATTATATCTCTGTTTTTGTGTGCGATAATCGCAGTTTATTCGAAATATTGACCCTCGAAAGGGCGTGCAAATTTACATTTTTTTTTATATTGGCTCCAAAAGTCCGATAATTTTCATCATTCTTTCTGCGGACAATTGTCCGCAAGCCACCGGCTTGTTGTCCGACAAAGCAGCGTAAGTAAAGGGCGCGCCGGCGTACAGGCAGGCAATCCGTGTAATTTTGCCCGTTTCGCCCATTGCAAAGGCCAGCAAATCGCGGCAGTCGGCATACAGCGCCATAAGTCGGGCATTGTCGGCATACGAGCAGGCAGTTGTTACCAGCTTAACTATGTCTGCTCCAAGAGTTCTGCAAGTATCGACGATGCTGCGTAATTCTTCGTACTCTGGCGTTTTTTCAAAATCGTGATGCGAGATAATCAACTTACATCCTTTGCGTTTTGCGCTTTCTGCGATTGTTTTCCGGAGGTCGTTGTCGGCTTCTGCTTCCACATCGACGTAAGTTGCTCCCGCTTCCACAGCGGCAAGCAGCCGTCGGGTACGTTCACGATTATCGTATCGACCTTCGCGACAGGTGGCAGTCAGTATTTTATCCGAAGTCGAAAAAAGACGTCGAATCTCGTTTTCCGTTATTTCGCAGGCGTCGAGCCTGATTTCGGCGAAAGTTACAGTTTTCAATGCTGCCGATATTTCATCGAAAGTTTTTTCTGCTACGGAAACACAGATATTGTCGGGAATTGTACTCATTGTCAAGGTTTAAAATTTTACTGATAGTTTCAGGCCTATCGCCGGTCCAAGTTCTGCGTATTTTGTCGGGTCAATCAGCACAGTTGGAGCTATTTGCATTGCAAGATTTTCGCTTACGTCGAAATTGTCAAGATGAGCAAATACTAAGGCGTCAATTACGCTAACTCCATACCATAAAGCGAGATACAGCACTGCATAATCTCTTTCGCGACGGTAGTTATCTCTGTAATTCTTTAGGCTGGATTCCGAGAGATTTGGAAATTCGCTTGGCAGCCCCGACATTTTATTATTATATTCCCGTCTAAAACGTTGATACTGCATCTGATTGAGATCATACCAATAGGCCATAAAAGCGAATCCTCCATAGATGACCGGAATTTTCCAGTAATCGCCGTTGTAGGCCTGTCCCAGCCCCGGCAACATGGTCGAAAATATTGTGGCTTTGGCCGGAACAATTCGTCGCGGCGTTTTGTACGAAGCCACTCCATCGATTAGGCTACCGAGATAAATCATAGCAGCTCCGGCATAAAACAGACGTGTTTGCGCGAGATAGCCGCTGTTGCCTGTTTCCTTGAACAGCGTGTGGCTGCGTGCGCCGCCGTAGATTAATCCAACCGCACTGCCGTAAATTACAGGGATTTTCCAGTATTGTCTATTGTAGGCCTGCGAATACCCCGGCACAAGCAGCGAGGCCGCCCACACTCGCGATACCGACAGTGAATCAGTACCTTTCAGTCCTTTGATATAGCTTTTTTTGATCTTGGGTTTTGTAACACTTATTTCGACTGTTGGCGCAGATTCTTCGTCGCCATCCTGAGCATGTGCAAAACAAGATGCAAAGAAGGCAATAGCAAGTAAGCCAATACGATATGATAGTCGAAAATTAATGATCAACGAGTTATTTACTTAGATTTTGAATGAATCGTTCGATGTCGTCATCAGAAGCAAAGTTTATAACTATGCTTCCTTCACCCTTGTCGTTTCGTCTGATTTGTATTCTATTATTGAAGTATGGTTCAAGGAGTTCCAACAAGTTACAGAATCTTTCGGGCAAATCGTCCTGAGTTTTTTTCTGTTTGATTTTCTTGTCTTCGTTTGCGAGTTTGATTAGCTCTTCTGCTTGACGGACAGATAATTCATCCTTGATGATTTTATTAGCAAGTCTGCTTTGTTCGTGAGGATTTTCCACGCCAGCGAGAGCGCGGGCATGTCCCATCGAGAGTTTTTCTTGACGTACAGCCTGTTGCACCTCGTATTCCAAGCTCAGCAATCGGAGGTAATTTGCCACCGTAGCGCGCTTTTTGCCAATTCTTTCGCTGAGTTCTTCCTGCGTGAAATTACATTCATCCATAAGTCGGCGATAAGTGAAGGCGATTTCCATTGCATCCAGGTCTTCACGCTGGATATTTTCGATCAGCGCCATTTCCAGCATTTCGCCGTCGTCGGCGGTTCGCAGATATGCGGGAACCGTTTCAAGTCCTGCTCGTTGTGCTGCACGGAAACGCCGTTCACCACTGATAATCTGGTATTTGTCCTCATCGGTTCGGCGCAAGGTGAGCGGCTGTATGATTCCATGTACTTTTATGGAAGCTGCTAATTCATCTAATGCGCTATCGTCGAAAGACTTTCTCGGCTGATTGGGATTGACGTATATTTTCGCGATTTCGATTTCGGCGCCTGCCGTAATAGCGCTGACGCTCTGTCCCTTTCGGGGCGCGTCATCCATTATCGACGAATTGTCTATCAATGCACCCAATCCTTTTCCTAATACTGCTTTTTTGGCCATGATATTTTTTTGTAATCGCCTGTCGTTTTAGTCGTTTGACTGTCGTCCGGCCGGCGTTTTTTTCTTGCTGTTTTTTTGCAGGATTTCTTTGGCCATGTTCAGATAATTCGATGTACCTATCGAAGCTGCGTCGTATAGTATCACCGGTTTTCCGAACGAAGGCGACTCTCCGAGCTTGACATTTCTCTGGATAACCGTCTGAAATACCATCTGTCCGAAGTGTTTACGAACTTCTTCTACAACTTGATTTGCCAAACGCAGACGAGCGTCGTACATAGTCAGTACAAATCCCTCGATTTCCAGCGCAGGATTCAAACGTGCCTGAATCAATTTTATTGTATTCAGCAGTTTGCCCAAACCTTCCAATGCGAAATATTCGCATTGCACGGGGATTATCACCGAATCGGCTGCTGTCAGCGCGTTTACCGTTATCAATCCCAGCGAAGGCGAACAATCCATAAAGATATAATCATACTGATCTTTAATCTTTTCGATTGCCGATTTCATGATTTTTTCCCTATCGGGCAGATTCAGCATTTCGATTTCGGCGCCTACCAGATCAATATGCGAAGGCACAAGTTTAAAGCCTTTTATGGCCGTACCCACAACTGCGTCCTTTATCGTCGCTTTTCCGATTAGACACTCGTAGATACTTGATTGTGCTGAACTTACGTCGAATCCAACTCCCGACGAGGCGTTAGCCTGAGGATCGGCGTCAATAAGCAACACTTTTTTTTCGAGCGCGGCCAAACTTGCTCCCACGTTGATTGCCGTGGTGGTTTTACCCACTCCTCCCTTCTGGTTCACTATGGCTATTACTTTTCCCATATAAGCTATAAGGTGTTATGCGTTAATAATTTTCATCGACAAATGTGGGAATTTATATCCCTTTGCCGTCGTGCAAAATTACCAAATCTTTTTGAAATTATGAATTATGAGGATTTTTGGAGCCAAGATTACAAGAACCAAGAGCCAAGACGCTACGCAGGCTGGCTTGATCGTCGTTTTGCACTGCAAATGACGCAGATTTTACGGATGCACGCAGATCTCTTTTTATCAAACCAGCCTGCGTAGCGTCTTGACTCTTGGTTCTTACAATCCTGAATCGTTTTTAAGCTACGCAGGCTGGTTTACCATCATGTATGGGCGCGATTAATCGCGCCCATACGACGGTATAAACAATACTTTCTTCGCAATGGAAAATCGCTATTGTGTAACCCTTAACGGGGTTCGGCGTCTGTACTATATCATGTTTTCTATTGACATTAATGACCTACGGGCAATCTTCGGAATATAAAGATTATCTGTCCAAAAGTCCAAAACATTAGTACGACCATCCTGGCGTCTTTATCAGCTCGGGATTTTTCTCGATTTCGGTTTGCGGGACAGGCCAGATATAAAGGTGATTTCCCGGCCATTTGTAGGGATTTTTTATATTGCCCCATACGCTCTGCATTCCTCCCGTATCGTTTCTGAATTTCATTGTATTCCAGGTTCGCCAGCGCATTTCGTCAAAGAAATTAACGCCTTCGCCAGCAAATTCGCGTCGGCGTTCATCGCGCACATAATTGCGGGCTAAGGTCTGATTGGCAAAATGCCCCGCAACAGTGCTTACGCCTGCTCTGTCGCGCACCTCCAATACATTTGTTTCAGCCTTGTCTAACTGATTTAATTCCACATAAGCTTCGGCTTGCCAAAGCAGAACGTTTGCAAAACGAATAAGCGGCTCGTCGAGAGGGCTATCTTCCCAGCGAGCAAGATTTATCCCTTCGTAAACAAATTTACGGTGGAAATACGGGACATAATCTCCGTTGGCGGTGCCGGTTGACATATCGTTTCGTTTGGTAACATTGGGTTTTGCATTATAGTTGTCCACAGGAAATCTCCAGAATACTTCCATAGCATTGTTTGCCCCGCTGAAGCTGTAGCCGCCGGTAAAACCCGAATAGGGAGTGATAAAAGAGGCTGCGAGACGAGGATCACGGTTAGCAAAGACACTTTGCATACGCGCTTCGTTGCCATGAGGGAGATAGTCGCTTCTCACGGAGCTGTTTGCGTTTCCCAGATGTTTGGCCACAGAACTTCGCACGGTTGCGTCAAGCGGTCGGTTGTTGCCCTGCTGTGTTATAATGTTATTGTCGGCGCCAAGCGTGTCGCGCAGGAAATACACAATGCGGTCGGCAGCTCTCGTCAGGCTCGAATAGCCCGGAATTATATTGTCCCAATTAAATGGAGTTCCGTCGGCATTTTCGTACAGATCAATTATTACGGGCGAGGCGCTGAGCGTGCCCCAGGCTTCGCCGCTGGCCGAATATGCCGAGCGATTGCCAAGCACACGTTGCGAGCTTGTTCCATAATGAATGTCGCCCGTGTGAGGGATTCTGAAAATCATTTCTATGCAATTTTCGTTGGCTTCCGTAAACAGCTGTTTGTAGTTGGAAAATAATCCATAGCCGCACCGTCTTACCGAGTCGAAGTCGGCAACGGCCTTGCGCAACAGATCATCGTTTTTGACCACCGAACCGTCCTCTGCATATTTTGAGCCTTGGTACAAATGGGCTTTGCCGCGCAGTGCATAGGCTGCGCCCTTGCTAACGCGCCCTGTGGTTTCTTTGTTGGGGAGATTAGGTTCGTCGATGGCCTCGGTGAGGTCTTTGAGAATCTGTATCCAAACTTCGTTTTCGGGCGATTGCGATTTGACGCACTGATCCACCGTTACAGGTTCTGTGTATAGCGGAACGCCTAAGCCGTCGCGTCCGTACAGTTCGTTTAATCTGAAATAAAAGTAGGCTCGCAGGAATTTAAGTTCCGCCATCAGGCGGGCATTTTTTTCGGGCGAAGCCGGCGATTTTTGGGGGATGTTTGCAAGAGCTTCATTGGCTCGATGGATGCCCTCGTATAGTTTTTTCCAGGTATTACTGAAATAGCCGCCGCTCGGGTTAATCGATCCATTAGTCAAAATCTCGGCGTATGTAAGCTGTCCTGCTATTCCCAGTCGTTCAAATCCGTAGGTACTGCCATTGCCGTCGGCAATGTATGTATCGGCATAAACACCTGGCGCCCAATCGCATAAGGCATTGTAAACACCGGCGACGCCTTGATCGACAGATTCTTCTGTTTTCCACATACTGCCTGAGGCTAAGGCGTCGTACGGAGCGGTGTCCAATATATCCATACAGCTTGTAAAACTGCTTAGCGCTATGGCTGATACTGTTAGAATCTTAATAATCGTATTCATAATTTTTCTATTTTATTGACATAAAATTGTTGTTTAAAAACTAAGATTGACTCCTATTGACAATTGTCGGGAGATGGGATACACATCTACTCCGGCTCCCTGTTCAGGATCAACGCCCGGATAATTGGTTATTGTAAGCAGATTTTCGCCCGACACAAAGAAGCGCAGACTGTTGACAAAGATTTTGTCTGTCCATTTTTTAGGCAGAGTGTATCCTATTTGCAGTGTTTTAAGTTTAATATATGATGCGTTATACAGGTATTGTTCGTTTGCTACGTATGGAGGTGCGCTTCCTGTTCGCAGACGGGCATATTTTCCTGTAAGATTGTTTGATGGATCGTCCCAGATTGGGGCGCCCGTCGTTTTGTCGTATGCAAGATAATAAAACCTATTTCTTGCATCTATAGGCAGGACGTCGGTTTGTGTGGTGAGATAATTCATATTTGCGCCGCGTGCATGCAGATAATACCAGAAACCTGTCGCCCCTGCCCAAGTCATGTTTAGATCAATGCCTTTCCATTCGGCAGAGATCGAAAGTCCGAAGTTATATTTGGGAGCTGACGATTTACCACTGAATCGGCGGTCGTAATTATTGCCATGATTTTTGTCGCCGTTGAGGTCGGCAAAGAGATATTCGCCATACCACAGGCCTCCGTTCTGATTTACTGAGGCTCCGTTGAATGAGTATCCGGCAGCCATCATATCGCGTACCCAGGTTAAGTCGGCTTCCGAGCGAATCATGCCGTCTTTAGGTCCGCCGTCGGGGTCTACCGAGCCATCGCCCAGATGGTATGTTCCTGTTCCGCTGTAATAGGTGCGGAGGTAATATTCGTCGAACAGATGGTCTTCCAGACGAATCGAGCCTGTTTCACTTCCCGACATGCTTACTTGACCCATGTTGCTTTCGTAGCTGCTGACTCCGTTATTTTCGACCCAGCCTTCTTTGAGTTTGCCGAGGTATTTTACCACTCGGTTTTGATTGTACGAAAAGTTACCGCTTATCGAATAGTGAAAATCGGCTATTTTGTCGCGCCAGCCTGCTGTGATTTCAAATCCGCGGTTTCTCATATCGGAGGTATTTTTGGTTGGTGCGCCTGCCATCCCCATTGTCAGGTAAATAGACGGGGATGTAAGGATTCCCTTTGTGAGTTTGTCGTACAAGTCAAATTCAAAATTCAGTCGTGATTTGAGGAAAGAAGCCTCGAAAGCAATTCCCTGAGATGTTACGCTTTCCCACTGAAGCATGGGGTTTGCAATTTTATCGATAGCCATTCCGTCGGAAGTTTTGTTATCAAAAACATAATATACCTTAGCATACGTTGCCTGCCAGTCGTAATAACCTGAAGTTGTGTTACCCAGCCGTCCCCACGAGGCGCGTATTTTCAGTGTATTTACAATGTTTTTGACCGGTTCGAAGAATGATTCTTCGCTTACTTTCCATCCAAGCGAAAAGGAAGGAAAAGTTCCCCAGCGATTGTCGGGCGAAAAGCGAGACGAAGCGTCGCGACGAAAATTTGCTTCAAACAGATAACGATTTCGGTATGCGTAATTCAGTCGTCCGAAGAAAGATACCATAGCGTAATCCTGTTCGACGCTGCCGCCGACTTTGTCCTCGTCGGGATTGGTAGCAGTGGTGATGTCGGTGATGTCGAAATTCAATAAACCTTTTCGGCTGCCGCTGAAACCCGATGTGTTATAGTAGAATTGCTCGTAGCCAAGCAGTGCGTTCAATTCGTGATGTTCGCACAGTTTTATGTTATAATTGGCTGTAAGCGTCGCCGTATATTGCTCGCTTCGGTTTGCGGTGCGGCTTGTAGTGGCGTTATCGAGTATAACTCCCGGACGATAAATCGAACCTTTACGGAACGAATAATCATCCAAATGACGCGAGTGCGTTTTGCTGTCGTAAAAGTAATTCTGATAGTTGATGCTTCCGCGAACAACCAGACTGTTGAAAAGGCTCAGGTCGGCAAACCATGTAGTATTGATTCGGGTAGTGGTATTTTTTCCGCCGATCAAATTAATATTTTTAAGCGGATTTGCCACATCGCTTTTTTCTTTCGGACTTTCGGGACCGCCGTATTTACCGTCGTGAATTGCCGTCATTCCGCCCACTGCCTGAAAGCGATTTGTGTTTAACTGCCCGACGTCGCCCGGATCCTTACGCTGACGCATTGCGTATGTTTGCGTTCCGATTTTAAGAAATTCGGTTATTTTGCTTTCGGCGTTAACACGTATATTAAAACGGTTCATTCCTGTATTTTCGAGCGTTCCGGGATTGTCTAAATATCCCAGCGAGAAGAGATAGTTGCTGTTCTGGCTGCCTCCCGAAATGGAAAGATTGTGTTTTTGCGAATAATTCGGCACAAAGAGAAGCTCGCTCCAGTTTGTGTTTGGATAAGCCAGATAGTTCGGAACCTGATTTCCGGTATTCGGGTCGGTGTATATTCCGTTTGGATTTGCTTTGGCTGCTCGCCATGCGGCAATTTCGTCCCAGTCGTATTTGTTTGACACACTTGGATTGTTCGATAATTCTGCCATGTTGTACAATTCCATATAATCTGCATAATCGGTAAGAAATTCAAAGATACCGTTTGCTTTTTCCTGAGTAATCATTCCGGTGTAAGTTACTCGCGGCGCCGCATTTCTCGAACCTTTCTTAGTGGTTACAAGAATTACGCCGTTTGCTCCGCGTGCTCCGTAAATCGAAGCAGAAGCAGCGTCTTTCAGCACGCTGACGTTTTCAACATCTTCGGGATTTACGGAGTTCATATCCGCAACCGCGCCATCGATTATCACAAGCGGCGAACGGTAATCGCCTGAAAAAGTTCCGATCCCGCGAATACGAATATTTGCTCCATCGCTGCCCGGATTGCCCGAACTTTGCCGTACCGTAACGCCCGAAGCCAGACCGGTGAGCATCGACGACAAGTTAGGCGAGGAGCGGCTCTCTATTTTGTCGGCATTAACCGAAGACACAGAACCCGTGAGATTTACTTTTTTTTGGACGCCGTAACCAACAACTACCACTTCGTCCAGCAGACTCAAATCTTCCTGCATGACGATATTGATATTGACGGTATTGTCTAACTTTATTTCTCTCGTAACATAACCGACATACGATACCATCAATGTGGAACCTAAGGGAGCAGCTATAGAAAATTTGCCCTCCGTATCCGTCATGCTTACCGTTTGGCTTCCTTTGACCACAACGCTCGCACCTGTAATGGGTTCGCCGTTGTTGGCGCTAATGGTTCCGGAATAATTTTTCATCGGAGTTGCCGAAGCAGTTTTTGTATCCGCAGCCAGCACAATATGTTTATCAGCGCCGATGCTGTACATAATGTTTGTTCCCTTAAACAATTTATTCAAAGCCGATTCGATGCTTTCATCCTTTATATCGACGCTGACCTCCCTGTTCAAATCGAGAAAATTGTCGCTGTAAAAAAAGCTGTATTCACTGTTTTTTTCAATTTGTTGCATAATTTGCCTTATTTTCTGATTTTTAGCCGAAACGGTAACCTGAGCTGAAACAGTGCAGTAAGAAACCGTAGCTACAAGGCAAAATAATAATCGAATAAATATAATTTTCATATACGTTTGATTAATTGTTTTTTATGTTAATATTCCTGTTGTTTTTTGATTGTGAACGTACTAATGACTACATTCTTCCGTTCGATTGCGGTATTTTTTTCAAGATGTATCCATAAGGCATTTATTTTTAAATAGTTTATGTATTAGTGAATTGTCGGGTCTTTACTTTGGATGATGATTGCAGAATCGCCGTCCAAAACATAATCGATAGGCGAGGCAAAGGCAATCATCTGCAAGACTCGGTCTAAATTTGTGTTTTTGATTTTTCCCGAAAAGCGAATATTTTTCAAATTATCCGAAGCAAAATGAATTTGAACTCCGTACATCCTTTCCAGAGTTTTGGCAATATCTTCCATGCTTTCTTGCAGGAATACAAGTTGATTGTCTCTCCATGAAACACCCTGTTCCGCGTCGAGCAAGACGTCTTTGGTAAAACTTCGCTCGATCTTCCTGAAAGTCAGTCTTTCATTAGGCGACAGCAATTCCGAGCGGCAGGAATCGCTCACCCGCAGGCCGCCTTCCATCAAGGTGGTAACTATGTAATTATCATCTGGATAAGCCTTAACATTGAATCCCGTACCGACAGCCTCGACCGACAAGCTTCCAGCCCTCACGATAAAAGGCCGCGTCGTATCCTTGCCGACTTCGAAATAAGCCTCGCCTTGCAAACAAACAATTCTTTCTTTTTGATTGTACGAATCGTCATATTGCAGTGAACTTGCAGAGTTTAGCCAGACAAGAGTTCCGTCGGGAAGGCGCAGTTCGGTTTTGTGTCCCGCACCTGTACCGATGCTCACCGGAACCGAAGACGATGTTGTAATTGATTTATTTCCCGATTTTTCATTCTCTGAAAAATGATATCCCATCCAAGCAAAAGTTATAGGAATCAGCACAGCAACTGCCACGCGCAGTAGTTTTTTCCAAAGCGGATGTTTTGCGACAACATGCTTATCATGAGCTATATGCCGTTTAAGATAATTCCACATCTGCTCATCCGTTTTCGAGTCGAGAACAGACGAGGCCTGTTTCCATTTTTGCTCATAGTAAAAAGATAAGGCATCTTCCGTTTCTGTCTGTCCAAGCAGTTCTTTTAAACGGCTTATTTCCTCCGCATTTGCCTGTTTGCTAAGGAATTTCTCAAGTAATATGACGAATTTACTGTTCATGTCTTTAATGGATATACACAAGCGCTCTGTTTTCCTGACAAAGGACTTAAAAATTGATAGTACGTAAGATAATTAAAAGATTTATCACACATAAAACAAGGCAATTGCAGCTATATAATCTTTAACGTGCATACGGATATGCGCTAATGAACGGGCGATTTGCTTTTCGACAGTCCCTTCCGAAACCGCCAATTTTGCAGCTATCTCCTTGTTCCGCAATCCATCCTTGAAACGCATCAGAAAAATTCGTTTTCTTGCTTCGGGAAGCTGGTCTATCAGTTCGAGTATTAATTCTTCGAGCGAATCGGCGTCTATTTTTTCTTCCAACGAATTGTCATCTACATCATTATGTGCCTTGAAATAAGCCTGATAGCGAGCTGCAAGTAGCATCTTTTCAGTTTGACGATAAACCATATTTTTCGCAATAGTAAATAAATACGATTGAAAATTACCTTCGGGACGTATTTCATGACGATGTTCCCACACAGCGATAAAAACATTTTGGGTAATATCTTTCGCCATGCTTTTATCGTACAGCACATCCAGTACAAAGCTGTAAATCTTTGCCTTGTATGTTTTGTAAATCGTTTCAAAGGCCTTTACTCTGCCTTGTTTCAATGCCTCGATAGTTTTGATTGCATGGAAGGTCATATAACGGTTATTCATAATACATATATACACCTAAGAGCTTTGTTTTCCTGACAAGGGATAAAAATTTATTGATTATCAAGGAGTTTTATAAATTAGCAAACAGATATGCAGAGCCGATCGCGAAGAATATGTTCCGTATTTAATCGAAAGAAATCCACATAAAATCAAAATTTTAGATAGAAATCGCGGGTTAACAATCGGTACGACTGCGAGTAATCGCCGGAGGCGGCTTCGCAGATGTACAATTTGCCGGAATCGACCTCGACTTCGATTCGTGAAAATTCCAGCAAAGCTCTATTGTAAGGTTTATATGGATAAGGAGATACATTCAATTGCCGGCGAAGGAAAAAGCCCGTTTTGTTTGCTTCGCGGATAAATTTTTCAGAAATATTAAAAGGTAAAACTACAGAAATGATTCCTCTGTTAGACAGTAGTTTAGCTGCCTGTTTCAGGAGTGCGGCCTGAGGCAGCGAATCGCTGTGTCGCGCTTTATTTCGCCGCTCGTCGGGCGATTTGAGCGAATCCTCGAAAAAAGGAGGATTGCTGACTATCAAATCGTATTTGCCGACGCCGGAATCCAACGAAAGAAAATCACTGTTTACAAGGTGTATGCGTTCATTCCAGGGCGAAGCTAAAATATTCCGACAAGCCTGCTCGACGGCTTGCTTGTCGATTTCCACTGCGTCAATCCTTGCCTGCGCATTGCGCTGCGCCATCATAATGGTTATCAGGCCTGTACCAGCGCCGACATCCAAAATATTTTTGGCGTCGGACACTTCAGCCCAGGCTCCCAAAAGCACTCCATCGGTGCCAACTTTGCAACTTGCTCCGCGTTGTTCTATGCTAAATTCCTTGAATTTGAAATAATCCACTTGTTAAACGATTACGTTTGTCGGCTGCAAAGTTCATAATTTTTGATAAATATGAGGATCGATTACGCAAGTTAAGTTTTTTTTATAATTTTGAGCGCTTGAAAACGATGACTTGAGAAACTTTTGTTCTCAAAGGTTTCTTGTAAGTTTGGATTAAAAAAATGTTCACAGAGTGTCATGAAAAGGAAAAAATTATTGATTATCATTGGCGTCGCGGCGGCTGGAGTGATTGCCGGAGTGATTTACTTCTCGTCGAAATCAAAAAAGGACGTCGAACAGAGAGTTGAAGTTCAAAAAGGTGTTTTCGAGATAATCGTAAGCACTACGGGCGATCTTCAGGCTTTGAATATGGAACGTATTGATGCACCGGAAGAAATAAGAGGCCGCAATGTGCGTATCTCCGAAATAAAGATACTGGATCTGGTGCCGGAAGGTACGGTGGTGGATTCGGGCGCATACGTCGGTTCGCTTGATCGTTCCAGCTTGGATAATACGCTGAAAACTACCGAAACAGAACTCGAACAGATGGAGGCTCAATATCAGAGCGCATTGGTCGATACTTCTATCAATCTTCAAAACATAAGAGACAATATTTTGAACATATTGTTTTCTCTGGAAGAGTCCAAAATCACTATGGAACAAAGCGTTTACGAGCCGCCGGCAACGCAACGAAAAGCCAAAAACGACTACGACAAGGTGTTGCGCAGTTACGAGCAGGAACAGAAAAAATACCTCCTGCGTAAAGAGCAGGAATTATCCAAAGTTAGAGACATCCAGATAAAACTGTCGCGCAAACAAAGCGAATACGACGACATGCAGGAAGTGCTGAAAAAATTCACCATATACGCTCCAAAACCCGGAATGGTAATATATTATAAGATGTGGGACGGCACGAAACGCAAGATCGGCTCCTCGGTTAGCCCTTGGGACAGAACCATCGCTACTTTGCCCGATCTTTCGGTAATGATGTCGAAAACATACGTTAATGAGGTGGATATAAGCAAAATCCGTAAAGGTCAAAAAGTAAGAATAGGCGTCGATGCTTTTCCCGACAAACAATACACCGGCGAAGTTACCGAAGTGGCTAACGTGGGCGAACAGCTTAGAAATGCTGACGCAAAGGTGTTTGAAGTAATTGTCCGCGTGAACGAATCGGACACCATCCTCCGTCCGTCCATGACCACGTCGAATAAAATAGTAATCGCTACTCACGATGACGTTATGTTCCTGCCTTTGGAAGCTTTGCACGCCGACTCGATAACATACGTCTATCGCACTAACGGCACTAAACAGGTGGTAATCACCGGAGAAATGAACGATAATTATCGCATAATAGAAGAAGGTCTTAAACCCGGCGACGAGGTTTTTCTTTCGACTCCCGAAAACGCCGATAATTTTAAATTGTCGGGAGAAGATTTGATTTCAAAGCTAAAAGAGCGGGAGGCCAAGAAGTTGGAAGAAGCCAAACAAAAAGAAGAAGAACAGAAGAAACAGCAGGAAATGAGACGTAACCGCCGATACGGAGGACAATCTTTCGGCACTCCGAGCGGACCACCGTCGGGCGCCCCGGGCGGAAGATCCGGCGGAGGTGGAGGTGGAAACAGAAGAAGATCTTGACGTGTTTTTTGAAAAATTTTATAATCCACATAAACTAAAATAGATATGCTTCAACGCTACATGCACGATATTATTATTGCTCTGGAAGCAATTATGAGCAATAAATTGAAATCCATGCTTACCGCTTTAGGTATTATTTTCGGTGTAGCGGCTGTGATAAGCATGTTGGCCATAGGCAACGGCGCCCAACAGGAAATTTTGGATCAGATTAAAATGGTGGGAGTCAATAATATCGTCATATTGCCGGTGCTCAATACCGAACAAGAATCGTCGGGCGAAACATCTGAGCAACAAACCAAAAAATTCACTCCCGGCCTCACTTTGGCCGACGCCGACGCCATAAGATCGGTAGTCCCCGGTGTGGAACGCATCAGTCCGGAAGTGAATTTCAATTCCACGCTGCAACAGGGAGGAGTTCGTTATCCGGCTAAAATACAAGGAGTTGCTACGGATTTCTTTGGACTTTACAACCTGCCGCTGGAAATCGGAACGTATTTTACCGCCGAACAGGACGAGTTCGGAATGCCGGTCTGCGTGATAGGTAATAACGTGCGTAACAAGTTTTTCAATCAAGTCAATCCAATAGGACAACTTATCAAGTTCGGCGACGTGTGGCTTCGCGTGGTGGGCGTACTGAAAAGAACCGACGTCAAAGTCAGTTCGTTCGATAACGCAGGAGTCAATGTTTATAACGACAATGTTTTCGTCCCCGTGCGCACTTTGTTGCTAAGATACAAGAACAGAGCCTCAATAACAACTCGACCGGGTATGGGCGGCGGAATAACCGTCGTAGGCGGTGGAGCAATCATAGTTTCGAGTAGCGGCGACGGTCAATCATCCGAAACATCAGCCAATTATCATCAGTTGGACAGAATCATCGTCCAAATGAAAGAAACCGAAATGCTCAATTCCACCACCGAAGTGCTGAGCAGAATGATGTTACGCCGACATCAAAGCGTAAAAGATTACGAAATTACCGTGCCTGAAATGCTGCTTAAACAGCAACAACGCACTAAGGATGTGTTCAATATCGTGCTTGGCGCCATTGCCGGCATATCGCTTCTGGTGGGCGGAATCGGCATCATGAACATTATGTTCGCCTCGGTGATGGAGCGCATCAAAGAAATCGGTACGCGCTTGGCCATCGGTGCAAAAAAAGCGGACATCGTGGCGCAATTTCTGTCCGAAGCCATCCTGATAAGCGTTACCGGCGGACTGATCGGCGTAATACTCGGCGTTGCTTTATCATACGCTATAACGTATATGTTTGATATAAAAACGATTGTATCATTTGTATCGATACTTTTGTCGTTCGGAATTTCGGCGGCTGTAGGAGTGATTTTCGGCTATGCGCCCGCCAAGAAAGCCTCGGAACGAGACCCGATAGAATCATTAAGATACGAATAAAACATATAATCATGATAACTAAGGTAGAAAAATACATCAAAATAATATAAAGATATGATAACATTAGAAACAGTTTACCAGGGCGGTTTTCGCACCGAAATAACCCACGTAAAATCGGGAACGAAACTTTTAACCGATGCACCCGTTGATAATCAAGGCAAAGGCGAATCATTTTCGCCTACCGACCTGCTTGCTGCGGCTTTGGGAAGTTGCACGCTTACCATCATGGGGCAAGCTGCCAAAGTACATGGCTTCGATATCGACGGAGCAAGCATGAAAACAACAAAAGTGATGGGAACAAATCCGCGCAGAGTGGTGGAAATCATTGTAGAACTGACTTTTCCGCACGACAATTATTCTGACAAAGAACGCAAAATTCTCGAAGCAGCGGCGCGTGAATGTCCCGCAGCACAAAGTTTGCATCCGGATTTGAAACAAAGTTTTACTTTTTTGTACAAAAAATAAACAATAAATTGTTTATTCGGTAATCGATTGTTTTCATGGGCTTTATCGGTATAATTCGGCAAGCCCTTGTCAGCTTGGTTTATCCCGACTTTTGCGAAGTCTGCGGCGAATCTCTCGTAAGCGGCGAAAGAGTGATTTGCATTTCGTGCCTCTACGAAATGCCAAGAACACGTTTTTGGACAACTTCGGAAAACGAGATGGAACGAATGTTTTGGGGACGAATCAAAATAGAACACGCTTGTGCTTTATTTTATTTTCGAAAAGGAAGCGCATTTCGTCCCTTGCTGCACAAACTCAAGTACAAAGGCATAGTTGACATTGGCCGTCGTCTGGGCGAAGAATTAGGAAACATGCTGTCGTCAAGCGAATTATATTCGGATGTGGATTGCATTGTGCCTGTGCCTTTGCACTCACGCAAAGAACGTAATCGAGGTTACAATCAAAGCGATTATATCGCCGAAGGCTTGTCGGCGCGCATGAACGATATCCCTGTGATGAAAAACAATCTGATTAGAACCACGTTTACCGAAACGCAGACACGTCGGGGACGTATCGACCGCTGGAAAAACGTATCGACTGTATTTGCTGTGCAAAATCCTGAAGCATTTCGCGGAAAGCATATCCTTTTGGTTGACGACGTTATCACTACCGGCGCCACTCTGGAAGCCTGTGCCGAAACTCTGCTGAAATCCACAGATTGCAAAATCAGCATCGCAGCATTGGCCTTTGTGTCGAGATAGACTTTTGGACTATTAGACTGTTGGACTTTTGGACTTTTAGACGGTTGGACTTTTGGACTTTTAGACGGTTGGACATCAATTATAAATTAAAAGTCCAAAAGTCTAACAGTCTAACAGTCCAAAAGTCTAACAGTCTAACAGTCTAACAGTCCAAAAGTCTAACAGTCTAATAGTCCAAAAGTCTAAAAGAAAATTGGTAGATTTTTTCTTGATCTGCTAAGTTCTCTATTGTAAATTGTTTTGCCTAAGTCGTTTATAAATTTTCGTCCTACGGTTTCGTATTCGTAATATCTGTCGGCGAAAATCTCTGTTTTATTGCACCGTATTATGACGGTTAATAAAAATTCCACTTTGTTGCGAGTATCCGTATAGTAAGCATTTTCAAGCATATATCCGAATCCCTGACCGGAGTTGTTATAAATCTTTATATAATCGGGAATTGTTTCCTCTGCAAGGTATTTTGAGTGATTATCAGGAAATTCATCCTGGTCGTATTGCGGATACTTGCTGTTTTTCGGACACATGGACATGCATTCGTACAGAAAAGAATAGTCCTCATCCGTCAGATTGAGTTTGATTTTCTGAGTTTGCGGAAACATTATCGATTGCAGAAAGTTATGGATTTCATTTATTGGCATACGATTTTTATAAGTAAAATCCATAGGGCTATTAATCAGACGTTTATTTATTTCTACATTTCCTTTCAGAATTTTCGGTCTTCCTGTGTAATAGTCCAAAACATTGTAATCGGCCGGCTGCGAATATATCGGAGTAAAAGGTATTATTATAGGCCATAACTTCATGTATATCACATCTCTATAATATGCTTTTTGGTCGTCTCTGAAAAAAATAACGGGATTTGTATGCCGTGCGCTTTCCTGAGTTTCGTCTCCGTTCAAACGATGCAAAAACCACGAATCACGATATCCTAACTTGTGCATGCGCTCGTTGAAATAGCGCTGACCTAAAAACTCGTAAGCTCTATTGTACGCATCTTTATCTCTGATTAACAGCATCTTCTTTATGTAGTGAGAATATGATGCTTTTCCCGATTCCGAAGTTTTATCGCTAAAAACGTGTGTTTGAGTTCTATAAGCGGTATCGATTCGCACGTATGAATCGCGTTTAAGATCCTCGTATTCGCGGGCGATATTGTTAATCTTCTCGATAGTCAATACAGCTGCGGGCAAAGCTACGGCCATCGAAGGATAAAAATACGAATCGTTATTAACTCTGTAATGGTATTCCTTGAATTTTGGTTCGTTTTTCCCGTTGCGATTTATCTCTGTATATGCTATTTGCACTTCGTACAAGTCGGGATGAGCGAGTATGCTATCGAACAATCCTGCCTCTTTCATCATCCGAGGCAACAACTTAGTATTCTGTGCTATGGATTGTGATTCGCTGCAGCAAAAAAGTACCGCAATCAAAATAATCGAATATTTTCGAAATATGGAGTAGAGTCTCTTCACGCAAATCTAATTTTGCACAAATTTAATCAAATTTATTAAACAGACAGGTATTTTCACGAGATTTAAAATACTGACGTCTGTTACGCCTTGTTCATCGCCGCTTTTACAAATTCCACGAACAAAGGATGAGGATTTAGTACCGTACTTTTATATTCAGGATGAAATTGCACTCCGACGAACCATGAATGTGCCGGAATTTCAACCACTTCGGCCAGATTTGTTTCAGGATTGAATCCTATGGCTTTCATCCCTTTTTCTGATAGAGCTTCAAGGTATTGATTATTCAGCTCGTAACGATGACGATGACGCTCGGATATATCTTTTCTTTTGTAGGCCTTATAGCTGAGCGAATCCATTGACAGCGTGCATGGATAAGCTCCAAGACGCATGGTTCCGCCTTTGTCGGTAACGTATTTTTGGGCTTCCATCAGGTCGATTACCGGATACGGCGTATGGATGTTTATTTCGGTAGTACAGGCTTCGCTCAAACCCAGCACATTACGGGCAAATTCTATCACAGCGCACTGCATTCCCAAACAAATTCCAAGAAAGGGAATATCGTTTTCGCGGGCGTAACGCACGGCAACAATTTTTCCGCTGAAACCGCGTTCGCCGAAACCCGGCGCAACAAGTATTCCACGCGCATTGCCCAGCAATTCGGCCACATTTTCGTCGGTAACTTTTTCGGAATTAACCATTTTCAGGCGAACTTTCGTACGATTGGCTACTCCTGCGTGCAAAAACGCTTCGGAAATAGATTTGTAAGCATCGGGCAACGAAGTATATTTGCCCACCAGCACTATGTCGGTTTCCGATTCGGGATGATGCAGTTTATCAAGAAATTCCACCCACTCGTCCATTTTTGCACTTTGTTCCGACGAAAGGTTCAATTTGCGCAACACAGTCTGGTCGAGTCCCTCTTTCTGCATCAGCATCGGCACTTCGTATATCGACGACACATCGATAGACTCTATCACACAGTCTTTTTCCACATTGCAGAATTGCGCCACCTTGCGGCGTATTTCCTGACCGAGACTTTTTTCGGTTCTCAGCACCAGCACATCAGGTTGAACGCCGTTTTCGAGCAGAGTTTTGACCGAATGTTGCGTAGGTTTTGTTTTCAATTCGCCTGCCGCCGCCAAATACGGCACGAGCGTAAGATGCACTACGAGTGAATTTTCCGCCCCAAGTTCGTAGCGTAACTGACGCACTGCTTCCACGTATGGCAGCGATTCGATATCGCCTACCGTTCCGCCGATTTCGGTAATTACCACGTCGAATTTATGTCTGGTACCCAAAAGCTGGATACGATATTTGATTTCGTCGGTAATGTGCGGAATCACCTGCACCGTTTTACCGAGATATTCGCCTTTGCGCTCCTTGTCGATAACCGAGCGGTAAATGCGTCCCGTCGTAACGTTATTAGCCTGAGCGGTATGAATATTGAGAAATCGCTCATAATGTCCCAGATCCAAATCAGTTTCGGCTCCATCCTCGGTTACGTAACATTCGCCATGTTCATAAGGATTTAGCGTACCCGGATCAACATTAAGATAGGGGTCTAACTTTTGAATTGTTACGCTGTAACCCCGCGCCTGCAAGAGTTTAGCCAGCGAAGCCGAAATTATTCCTTTTCCCAATGACGAGGTTACTCCTCCGGTTACAAATATGTATTTTGTTGCCATAGTTATCTTTTTTTATAATTCGACGGCAAAGTTCGCAATAAAGCGCAGAACTACCAAATCTACAAGTTTAAAGACAGATAATCCGTCGATTACGAAACCATATTATACCATCAAAATTCAATTCTCACTCCATCGGCTTTCACCTCGAGCGTGATATTTCGTCCGAGATAAAGCGCGAGATTCGGATTTGTGTGGCCTGCCGGAAAGCCATACGCTGCCGGTATTCCG
>JAITGD010000010.1 GCA_031280885.1 Prevotellaceae bacterium
GAACAGTCGGTAACACAGCACGAAGTGTCGCGCAAACCGTACACAAGTCCGAACTATTCTTTTGAAAATCCGGCCACCGCCCTCGTCCCAATGCCCGACACTACATACGAAGAAACGGTGCCTAACATCGAATCGCAACGTCAAACATACAGAATACGCGCAAAAAATGCCGCCGACTATTCGGGCATAAGCGACGCATATCTAACTATTCAATTTTCAGGAACGTATGACGCCTGCCTCAATCGGATAAATCTTCGATGGACGGAATATAAACGTTTCTCGATCAACACCGCCACCGGCCAAATCGACGAAACGAACACGGAGGCAAACAAGTTCAATCTCGATGTGGAATACGAAGTGTGGGGACATGCCGGCGACGTTTTCGACCTAAGCCGCGCCGAGCAACTAAGTATCAAGAGAAAACAGTCGCAAGACATTATTCTGCCCGACCCGCATCTGGGCTATCTGCTGGATGTGGATACTACGTATCAGCTTTTCGTAAAGGCTTTTCTGCCCGGCGGCGATACTGCGACCTCGCATCTCTTCGTCATCTCGACCGAAAACAGACGTTTGCCTGCAAGTTTTAATATCGATTCGATAATAAGCCGTCAAGGTATTCTCTTTCTGTATTTTGATGTGGACAGACGAACCGAACTCGACACCTTCGCGCTGTATCGCAGCGACATTCCGTACCGACCCGTCCGGTGGTTCTACCACGCCGACGAAGTTACAGAATATGAGGATAGAGACGTGTCGCCAGGCCAGATTTACAGCTATAATCTCGTGGCCTTTCGCTGCGGAACCAGAGCCTTGGTCAGCGACACAGCAAGCAACATCATAGTTCACGCCACACCCTACGGACGAAAAGCGAAACTGATATGGACAGGAGTCGGCAACAACGCAATTTACACATTGACACGCACTTCTCCCTCGCCATCGAACGTAATATTTTCCGGTTCGGACTCGGTTTATATCGACGATTCGTCGGTCGATTCGCTCTGTTTCGGGCCGAAAACTTTTTGCTATTGCATCGAATCAAGAGAAATAACTCAGAGAGGATACACCGTTTACAGCCGTTCCGATACCTCGTGTATCACTCTGGAACAGATGATTATCCTGCCCGACGCTATCGACCCGAAATCAACCGTCGCAAAAACTCATAACTGCAATTGCACTTCGGATTGTACCTTTGCACGCAGTCTGTTCGGCCCGATCATTGACATGGACGAGCGTTCATATCAGTTGATTATCGAAATATTCGACAGAACAGGCCTCAGGCTCTTCGGCACGCGCAAACATTTCGACGAACCGCTCGAAAAGTCATTTCACTATTGGAATGGACGTTACAAGGGCGAATACGTCCCCGCCGGAGCATACGTTTACAGCGTGCGGGTAGAGTTCCGAAATCGCAATCCTATCTTACTACGAGGCTCTGTAACTGTGGTATATAAACCATAACGGAGGATTGAAAAATCATAAGCGATATTCTTTAAAACGACCTTGAATGATAACAGTGATGGGAGCTACGGCAAGCGGCAAAACTGCTTTGGCAGTGAAACTTGCACAAAAGTTAGGCGCAGAAATAATATCTGCCGACTCGCGTCAGGTTTACCGAGGCATGAATATCGGCACAGGCAAGGATCTGAACGAATATACAATAGCCGGCGTTCAAATACCTTATCATCTGATTGATATAGTGGACGCCGGATATAGATACAATGTGTATGAATATAGTCGCGATTTTATAACAGCGTATAAGTCCATCGCCGTCAGAAAAAAACCTGTGATACTTTGCGGAGGCAGCGGACTGTACATCGAAGCCGTAAGCAATGGCTATAACCTGCTGACGGTACCGCCTGACGAACAGCTGAGAGCAGAGATGGAAACAAAATCGCTCGACGAATTGAAAATCATACTGTCGTCGATGAAACATCTGCACAACAGCACCGATACCGATAATCGCAAACGGGCAATTCGAGCTATTGAGATTGCTAAATATCAGCAAAATTCGACAGTAGAACCGCTACAATATCCGGTCGCCGACAATATTTTTTTTGAGATACGCTTCGACCGCGAAATTCGACGTAAACGAATCACCGCACGGCTCAAACGCCGGCTTACCGAAGGACTGATCGAGGAGGCGAAAAACCTTATGGATAATGGTCTTACTCTGGACGATATGCTGTTTTACGGCTTGGAGTACAAATATCTCGCCCTGTACCTCACCGGAAACCTCGCTTACGACGAAATGGTCGAAAAACTCAACATCGCCATTCACCAATTCGCTAAGCGTCAAATGACCTGGTTTCGAGGCATGGAACGTCGCGGCGCAAACATCAACGTAATCGACGGAGAATTGCCCGACGACGAAAAACTCGAACAAATATGTGCGATAATTGAATTGAAATCAGGAAATTTCTTATGATTTTTTATAGAAGATGGTTTGTTGTGAAATTCAGCTAATTTATAACGAGCTTTAACGCGCTCATAATCTAACAGTCGCTGTTCGACGATTTCTGCGCGTCGGGTTTGCACAGCAAAATAGTTCTGAACGAAAGCAATTTGCTCTTTACGGCTGTCGCCGTTTTGTGCAATCAGGTAGCAGGCATATCGGGTTAGCAGAATGTCATCTATCTTTTTTTCAGCGCCTTTTGGCATTGCTATCGTTTTGCTGACGTCAGCAAAGTGATATGAGATGTTTTCGCCTGCATTTTTACATGCTTCTTTGGCTTTGTCGATAGTATTTTCAAAGTTGCGCCATTGAGTGTATCCCAGCAAGTTTTGCACTTCTCTTGCACTCCAGCACTCTACTCCTTCCACTTCGGCAGAAGCGTTCTCAAATTGCGTGAACAAAACTTTTATTTCTTCTGATTTCATAGCAGTTTTATTTAGTGTTGATAGTGATCCGGGCGGGATTCGAACCCACGACCCACAGCTTAGAAGGCTGTTGCTCTATCCAACTGAGCTACCGGACCTCGAAAAATCGTGGCAAAAGTACACAAAAATTTAAGACGGACAAAATGAAACACCTGCTTTATGAAAAAATTATTTCTCTTCCTCAATTAAAATGTCCTGTAACAGATAATGTTCGTGCATATTCTCAAAATAAATTTTGAGAACGTTAGTGATATTTTCTTTCAGTTCGGCAACTATCAATCCTTGAGTGAATCAGACATTTCTTTTGCTGCAACAATTTTTGGCTATTTCGATTTCCCTGGTATAACAAACCTCAGCGATGGCGTTAGGTAAGTGTATTGCAAGAAGTAAACCATGCAATTCATGCTTGTCAGTTTCAATCCAAGGTGAAAATTGTCGTTTATTTTGTAGTAGTAGCTGAAGTTTAGCAGGATACCCAAATCATACCAAATCTGATTACGAGAGAGGAATTGTAAATCTCCATTGATGATGTCGTAGTGAACTTCAGAATCTAATTCTGCTAAAAAGATTCCGGTAAAACCGAGATTAAACAAACTCCGTTTTCCAAGTCGGAAATCTCTGCCGCAGGAAACGCCGTATGTTTGAGCAACAAGCATGTCTTTACGTCCGGAGAAAAGATTGAAGGGATCACTGTCGGGGTCGTCTCTGTGGTTATATTTTACCCGCGATTTGCCTAGGTAAGCTCCAAGATACCATCCATTTTTGAATCGATACCCAGCCTCTATCGATATTATATCGCCATGTTTCGGTTTCTTGGTAAGTTCATTACTTATAACATCAAGCATTTCGATGGCATAGCCATATTGCAGACTGCCTGACCAGCCCGATGGCGCTTGAGTCTGTGCCAATGAAAAATATGGGGCAGAAAAACTAAAAAAATTTACTGATACTAAAAAAATTATGCTGAATTTCATAATAGTATATAGCTTTAATTGTTAACTATTTATATATTATATTTGTTTTTTATAGTCCTATTGTTACGCCGGGATTTAGCGTCAAAGCATTATATTCGTTTTGGAATTTCATTATGGATGCGTCGAGATGAAGCCAGAAATTTTCACTTATTTTAAGAATATTGCGTATGTGGAACCGAACTCCTGCTCGCAATTTATTTTCATAATCGTATCGCCATCCTCCAAATAAAACTCCGTCGATAATAACTTCAGAGTAATACCAGTTGTTACTTGTTGGTCGCACATGTTTCATTTGGGCAATCATGGGCGTCAGCCCGAAAGCCAGTGAGTAAACTTTGGTATTCACCGGTCTCATGCTTATTGAAATTCCGCCGAAAAAAGGCATACTCATCATATTGAAGGAGCGCTCGTGAAATTGTGGCTGTGCAGTATGTCCGGAGTGGTTTTGTGCTGTACCTATCAAGATTCCTAACTCGAAACCTCCGCCTATGTCTCGCATGTAATCCGCTTGCAAGAGTGTACCCGGAGTGTCGGGAAAATACTCTACGCCTTTAAATAGACCGTAACTTATGCTAAAAGTGTTCTTCGGTTGAGCACAAAGAGACAGTGTAGATAAACTTAACATAAGTGTGATTAATTTTTTCATAATACAATTTGTTTAAAATTTCATAATACAATTGTTAGTATAATAAAATGAATGTCCGATATTATGCCTGATTTTCATTAATATGTCGAGTATGTTTACCATTTAGCTTTATCCCATTTATGATTTTAACAACGTTAAAAACTTTGCAGAAGTACATAAATAATTTTAATCGGTTCAAAAAAAGTTTGAGATGCTACTGATTTTGCTTTTTGATTCCAAATTGTTCGGATGTAGGGGCAAGGCGCGCCTTGCCCCCCTACGCGACGAAAAACCTTAGCGGTAGAACCCCGTCTGGGGTTCCACAGCAAATATTTACCATCCGTAGGAGCATTGCGCAAGGCCCCCTACGATCAAAAGGAGTCTCAAATGTACATTTGAAGGAGTCTCATACGTGCGTATGAAGAAGTCTTTTGCAGTTTGAAGCGCGAAAGGATTCTCGAAATCGTTAATTCTGAAAAATGATTTGCTCGCTTAGCGCCTCAAACTTTTTTTGAACCTCAAAAAAAACGGTGTCGTATTGTTAAAGTCAGGAAAAAAGTATATAAAAAAGAACGTCAAACCTTTTGGGTTCGACGTTCTTTAAAATTAAATTGTTACGACGCCTCCGCATTTTTAATTTTGCCCCATCCGAGCAGCGTAAGCACGTAGGCTATAATGGTAAGCAAGCCTTCCAGCCAATCGCCAACTAAAGGTATAAAATCGAGCGCCCAGCCGATTACGATAAGCAATGCGGCGATGTAAAGAGTAGCAGCGCCTTTGCTGCCTGCAAAGGTGGACGATTTTTTGAGGGCGCCGTATCCCATCAGCATCATAATGACGGCAATGAGATACACAATGTCGCCCACGATGCCGGGTATAAACGGCAAGCAGTCGAGCGCTACGGCAATGAGTGCAAGGATAAACGCCTTGCGCACCGAGTCGACGGATTTGCCGTCGGCTTCTTCCAGAATGTTTCCGAAACTTTTCAGGCCTTTGATTGTCAGTACATAGCCCGCGCCGATGCCGGCAAGCAGGATATAGCAGATGACGCTCAAAACAGTTCCCGCCGCGCCGGTCGGACTCGACGAGCCGCCGAACGACGACAGCGTGTCGATGCCCGAAAACAGCGATTCGATAGGGTCGAAAATCCCGTATGCTATCCACGACAGCGAAAACAGCAAAATGCCATTGAAAATCTTTTTTGTCTCTAAAGACCATAATTCATTGTTCATAATAAAATCTCCTGTAAAATTGTTTAATTGTTAATAAATAATTGTTTGATTGTTAATAAATATCATTCGATCACATAACCATCCTTCGACGTAAAGTTGTCGGCGTCAATCAGTCCGTCGAAAATCAGTCCGTTCTTGAACAGGTCGTAGCTATATATATTCAGCCGTCCGTAAGGGACGTTTACCACCACGCCGCAAGTCAGGTACAGCGAGCGGAAAACGGTTTCGTGTCCGTCTATCGCACCTTCCCATAGTGCCGAAGCGCCTATTTCGCCGCGCACAGCCCTCAATTTATCCTGCGCCTGCGCGGCATAATTGCTTTGCAGCGGCTCTGTTTTTTGCAGACCGGCAAGCCATTTTACGGCTTTTTGCAGATCTTCGGTTTTTACGCGCAGCCAGTTGTTTGAGTACTTCTTTACGGGACTGTCTTTCAGGAAGCACAATTCCTGTTCGGGCTTGGGGTCTGTTACCAGAAAGTGATACAGATACTTGTAAACTTCGCCACTGTTTGGACTTGAATCTCTCGAATAAACCACTCGAAACAAATAATCGCCGTCGCCGTCGTCGTCGTCGCCCGAATCCGGGAAATTGACAAGATCCGACGAATAGGCGTAGCCCTTGTCGAAACGGCAAGGGTCAATGCTGCCTCTTTCACCGCCGTGATAGGCATTATTGGAGATGTAAAATGTGCCGCCTTCGGCTGTAAAGGCGGTTTCGTTGTCTGCCGTTTTTGTAAAGAAGCAGTTGTAGTTAAAATGTTCCGATTCGCCGTCCATTTCAATTGTTGCCTTTGCATAATCGGGAATGTCCTGAACCGTTTTGCGGCTTTTTCCTGCGCCGCCGCTGCAAGCCGTCATCCCGATAACGGCGAGCGAAATTAGAATTAAATTTCTTACTTTCATAAAAATACTTTTTTAACGATTATTTATAATATTCCAATACCATATTCCCTATTCTTCCCCGGTCGCCTGTAACAATAACAGCCGTGATATAGCCGTCTGCATCAAATTCGTAGGTGTAGTTTTCCGTCAAATCGTACTTGTCGCCGTCTTCGTCGTCCTGAACTCGCTTGCTAATAAGATTTTTTGTGCGTTTGCCGATATGACTGTCAAAAAACGCATACATTGTACCTGTGTGATATTCCTGCGCTGCCAAATAGAAAGTAACGTCAAAATTTCCTTTTGTATATTCAGCGTCGGAATATTCGAAGGTTGTAAACAGTTCGCCCACCCTCGTTACGCCTATTTGGTCGCCACGTATAAGCGAAATGTTTTCGCTGGCATCCCATGTAAAATTGGCTTCACGGTAATATTCGGAAGACTTGTTTTGAAAATAACGTATTTTCTGTATTTTGCCTGCCGAAAAAGAATAATCATACCGCTGGTCGTAATAATAACTGTTGCTGCGGGCAATATCAATATAGATTAAATTTCCGTTACTTTCGGTTTTTACGGTATATCCGCCACCGTCAAACATAAGGTCCTGTTCGGTTTCTGTACCTGTATTGGAATTGTACACTTTGGTATGTATGCCGATTACAGCACCGTTTTCATCATACAGCACTTTGTCGCCGTTGATTGTTTTGACTTTGCCCGATAAGACGGGATTTTCCGTTTCAGGCACAGTGCCGTCTTCTTTCGTTCCCTTTTGCGAAACAGTAACAGTGATTTCCGTTCCTTCGCACGAAATCGTAATCACTGCCGTGCGGTCGACGCCCGAAAGGTTAGGCACGAGCGTGATTTGAATGGTGTAATTGCCTGCCTTGTCGCCGCGGTCGGGCGAGATGGAAATCCATGTTGGGGCGGCGGCGCGCAAGGCCACGGCACGCAGGGCGGTTTCTCCAATGGACGAAGTCCACGCGCCTGTGGTAGTGATTGATACTCCGTCTGCGCCTTCGGTTTCGTCGGCAAAGACGGTTTGCGCGAGTTGCCGACTGTCGGCAACGGTGATTGCTTTCGGGTTTTCTTCATCGGAGTTGCATGCCATGAAGCCGAAACTTACCGCGAGGATGGCTACTGTCTTCACCACGTTCCTCAAAAATGATGTTTTTACTTCCATCGTTATAAAATCATAAAATTAAATTGTTAATAAATTACCCGCATTTACCGCGCTCGGATACCATTTTTTCGGCGCAGAGGGCTGTTGCGGATTGCCCTTTTCGATTAATTTAAATTTCATACGAAACCTCCTTTGTTAAAATATTATTAAATAAAAAATTATGTTCTTGTTGTATGGCGTCTTGTAGAGACGCAAAATTTTGCGTCTCTACAACGCGCCGCGCGGTCGTAATGACGGTTGCGTTTTTGTTCGGCGTTGTCGTTAAGGACTTTAAGGACATTAAGGGATTCAGGGCAATGCCGACAGGGTTGCATTTCCGTAAGGACGCGCGTAAATTTCCGTAAGGAGAGAAATATTTTTCCGTCCTTACGCAGCAAAACTTCCGTAAGGATAGAAATTTTGCTGCGTAAGGACGGAAATGCGGGTATGCCAACGGTAGAGACGTTGCATGCAACGTCTCTACAAAACGGACACCCGTCCCAACAAAACGTGCGACAAAAGGTATCTGTAAAAATGCGCTATAATACGCTGATTTTAGGCGATTTGCGGGGGGGGGGGGGGTAAATGCCAAACGCTCATTGCGTTATAGCGCCCTGATATTAGGAAATTCAACAATATGTCGAGTATGTTTACCATTTATCTTTATCCCATTTATGGTTTTAACAACGTTAAAAACTTTGCAAAAGTACATAAATAATTTTAATCAAGACAGAGCCAAGATTACAGGAACCAAGAGTCAGGACGCTACGCAGTCAATTAAGAATTAAAAATTAATCATTAATCATTAATCTCTCATTTCGGATTTCCTATGTATTTTTGCATTTTATTCGGAATCATTATGGATTTGACAAGAATTATAAACGTATTATTATTGACCCTGTTGTGTGTGTTTTTGCATATTTCGGGAATCGCTCAAACTGCTGATGGTAAGGTGCGACAGACTTTTTCTGACGGTAGCCGATACGAAGGCGAATGGAAAGGCGGAAAACCTCATGGAACAGGCGTTTACTATTTTGCCGACGGTTGCCGATACGAGGGCGAATGGAAAAGTGGGAAATTCGACGGCGAAGGCGCTTTTTATTACACCGACGGAAGTAAATACGTGGGCGAGTGGAAGAACGACTTGCAAAACGGCAAGGGAACGTATTTCTACGATAATGGCGACGCTTATGTAGGCGAATGGAAAAACGGCAAAAAAAGCGGACATGGCGTGTATCGCTGGAACGATGGTCGCCAACACGAAGGCAAGTGGTTGAACGACGCTCCGGTTGATGCTAAAACCGTGCAGGGCAAGCGAAACGTAATCGTGCTTTCCGGCGCCGAGGCCGTCAGATTGAACGAAAACGAAAGCCGAAAAGTGCGCGAACAGCTCGACCGAACTTTTGAAGCTTTCAAATCGAATTACAAAGAAGCAAATACCGCCGAAAATGTCAATTATTTGACACGCACCGAAAAAGATGTGTTTTACTATCTGAATCTGATGCGTGCGAATCCGCCGCTGTTTGCCGACACATACGTGAAAAACTACGTCGGAGTGCCGGGAGTAATCAAGCCCTACGCTTTCGATGAACGCAAACAATCGCTGATGCGGGAATTGAAACAACTCAAAGCTCTTGATTTGATTTATCCCGATGCGGAAATATACGAATATGCCGAATGTTTCGCCCGAAAAAGCGGCGAGCTTGGAACGGTGGGACACGAGCGAGGCGAAACCGGCTGTCCGGAGGAAATATACGCCGAATGTTGCGATTACGGCAATAACGACGGTCTGCTGACTGTGCTTGACTTGCTGATAGACGCCGGCGAAAACAATGCCGCGCTGGGACATCGCAAACTCTGTCTCAGTGAGTACGGAATGGCAGGAGTGTCCGTCAAACCGCACCTCGCAATGGGATACGTGTGCGTGATTAATCTGGGATATAATCCCGAAAAAGTCTATGTTCTCGACCGTTATACGGGACACCTGAACCTGCGCGGCGAGTATCACGGCGCCGGAACATATCGCTATCCTAACGGCGATACATACACCGGCGAATGGGCTGAGGGAAAGAAAAACGGTAAAGGTACATATCGCTGGGCCAAGGGAATGACGCTCGAAGGAGAATGGAAAAACGATAATGCAATAAAAAAATAATCATACCTTTGCAATCAATTTTAAATACAGACGGATGAAATATACAGCGGTTTTTGAAAAGATGGACAACGGATGGTATTTTGCGCAGTGCGAACAAATGCCTAACGCCGTTACGCAGGGTCGAACTATCGCCGAGGCAAAGGCAAATCTGCAGGAA
>JAITGD010000093.1 GCA_031280885.1 Prevotellaceae bacterium
TTAGTGTTTTGCCCCCCCCCCCCCCATGTAAACAGCCTGTAATCAGTCTGTTATTAGCGTATTGCAATATAGTTAACTGTTGGCGCTCAGAAGGATTTGCGCCAACGTATGTCTTATTATCATATCTCTCCGACAGGTTTTCAAATCTGTCGGGCGGGCGTATAAACTCATGCCTGAAAACGAACTTTTTTCAACTTGTGAATTTATTCCACCCTGTTTTATTTATTAAATCTTAAAAACATGACAAAGCAAAAATTAAAGAAAATTGGAAAGGCGTTTTTTCTGACCTCAATGGCTGTATCAATGTCCGTACTGCCGTTGACAGGCTGCGGAAATCCGAAAGGGAAAGGCGGTTCCGGCACAGTCTATCCTCCTGAGATTGTCAAGCCGAAGATAAATGTCTATATCGAAAACTCCGGCAGCATGGACGGCTATGTGAAGGGGGTTACCGAGTTTGAGCAAATCGTGTACAATTATTTGAGCGATATAAATAATAAGGACATTACCGATACCATGAATTTGTTTTACATCAACAGCGAAATCCTTCCTCAGGGACAAGTTACCAAAAACAACATGAATGTATTGACAGGTTTTATCGCGACATTGGATCCGAAAACGTTCAATGCAAAAGGAGGCGGGCGTGGAACCTCCGATATTGCGAAAGTGCTTGACTCGGTCTTGCAAAGAACAAACGAAAATACTGTTTCCATTCTGGTAACAGACGGCATTTTCTCCCCCGGCAAAGGTATAAAAGCCGCTCAGTACCTTCCTAATCAGCAGATAGGTATAAAAAATGCTTTTGTCGGTTTCTGTAGCAAGGTGAAAGATGCTGCTGTGCTCGTATATCAACTGTCTTCGCAGTTTAACGGGACATATTATAATAAGGAAGATTCCCCGAAACAGATTGAGGAACAGCGTCCATTTTACATTTGGGTAATCGGGAATGAGCAATCGCTGAAAACTCTGCGCAACAAAATCCCCGACCATACATTCATAGGCAAGGGAGTGGAGCATGTTTTTGCCATTGCATCGGGCAATAAAGAGGTAAATTATGCAATCAAACCGGGTTCCGGCGTTTTCCATCTGGACAAAACAAATCCAAAGACGACCATCAAGGACTGGAAAAAGAACAGCAAAGGAGGCGGCACGAAACTTGCGCAATTTTCGGTCAATGTCGATTTTTCAGCCTTTTTACAGGACGACGCATACCTGCCGGATACTTCCAACTATGACTTGAACGACAAAGATTTTACTCTGTCCATAACAAAGGCTGCGAGCGGCAGTTATACACATTCGCTGAATATACAATCGCCGATAATAAAGAAAGCAGCGCTGTCCATTAAACTTTTAAGCAAGGTGCCCACATGGGTAGAGGATATAAACGATGATGACGGTTCTGCTGCCGTACCCGGAAAGACCTTCGGCATCAAGTACCAGATAAACGGTCTTCATGAGGCGTTTACACTCAACGGCAATCATTATACGGAAATTAAAATATTTATCAAATAAACAATTTTAACTATGCGAGATTTTTTCCCAACTATTTATCTATGGTTCGAGAATCTTTACGGTCGCAACCTCTCGGAATATCTTTGGGGGTTTGACTGCGCGACGCAGGATTTTTCCAATCCGCTGGTATATAATCAGGCAGGATTGTTCATGCTTTTCAGCACACTGATAATGGCATTACTGTACTACTATGCCATTAATCATCCGAGACTGAACCGTTGGCGGCACTGGCTTGTAGCGCTGCTGACCACCTCAGTGATTAACTTGATATTTGCCGGAGGCTGGGTATATTCCGATTTTATCAACGACGTTATCGGCGACTGTTTGATGTATACCAGAGATGGAAATAACAATATTGTATCTCAATTAATTTATCCTTCCAACTGCTGGATGTTCGGCATTGCCAATGCCATTGTATCCGCCGGATTTTTTGTTATCTTTTCCTTTATCTGCAAGTGGGGAAGCCGTAACTGTAAATATTCACCTTTTTAAGTGCGAACTTTGATTTTAACAGCTATGAGATTAAGGAAACATAACATTCCGACAAATGCGGCGCTGCCGGCGTCAAACAGTAAGGTATGGAATCACAGCGCTGTTGACTGAATGTAAAAACAGAAAAAATTAAATGAAAAAATTGTAATATTCGATTTGTAAACATAAATAAAATGAGCAAACTATATGTATTCGGAATAGGCGGTACCGGTTCGCGGGTGCTGAGGTCGCTGACAATACTGCTGGCTGCGGGAGTGGACTGTGGCGTTGATACCATTGTGCCGATTATTATTGACCGCGACATGTCCAACGGCGACTTTTCGCGGGCGAAACTCCTGGTGGAAGATTATATCGAAGTCAACAGGATTGCCGACACAAAAGGCAAAAACAGATTTTTCAAAACAAAAATAAAATTGCTGAACAATGAACTGTGTCTGCAATTGAGAGACAATACGCAAAAATTCAACGAATTTATCGGCAGAAACACCATGAACGCCGAAAATCAGGCATTGGTCGATATGCTCTTTTCGCGGGAAACTCTGGATTTGGACATGACAGCCGGTTTTCAGGGAAACCCGAACATAGGCAGCGTAGTGCTGAATCAGTTTCACGACAGCGATATATTCAAAGCATTTGCAGCCGATTTCAGGGATGGAGATAAAATCTTTATTATAAGTTCCATTTTTGGAGGCACAGGCGCCAGCGGTTTTCCTCTTTTGAGAAAAATACTGCAAACACCAAATGTGAAAGACGCTTCCGGAAATGTCATGGACAACTGGGGTTTGGTGAACAAAGCCCGGACAGGCGCAATTTCGGTATTGCCCTATTTCAATGTAAGCATTGCCACAGACGGCAGTCTGGTCAACTCCGACACCTTCGTCGACAAGGCGCGTGCCGCTCTGTCGTACTATAAAACGGAAGACAAAAAACTGGACACATTATATTATATCGCCGACCGAAACACAACTACATACCGGCATAACAAAGGCGGCGACGCTCAGAAAAACGATGCTCACTTTGTGGAACTTGCTGCTGCGTTGGCTATTCTCGACTTTGTAAATCCCGACAGGGAAACTCAAAACATCCATCGCGACAAAGAAGGGAATATTGATAAAACCACCTACAAGGAATTTGGTATAAACGCCAACGTGCCGAAAATAGATTTCAGCAATCTGGCAGACGAAACCAAAAGACTGATAGTAAATCCGCTTTCGCGCTTTTTCCTTTTCCGCAGCTATATGCAGTATGTTTTTGCGAAACAGTACAAGCATCAGCCGTATGCCCGCAAACGCTTTACAGGCGATTTCCGACAAACCGGCATTATCAGAAAAATCGAATCCGTACAGACCTCGTTTTACGACTGGTTGCTGGAAATGGAAAAACAGGAACGCAAATTCTCCCCCTTCAATCCCGCTTCTAAAGATGCTTTCGATTTTGTAACAGGAAGCACGGGGCTGGGAACAAAATCGTCGGGAATATTTAAAAACTGGGCGAAAGTCGATAACGAGCTTAACCGCCAAATATCAAAAACAGACAAGTCATTAAACGATGAAAGCCGTTTTCTCGAACTTTTTTATCGTACCGCAGAATCATTGATTAACTTTAAAAATTGACAGTCATGAGTAATAGAAGTAATAGAAATGCAGCGCACGTGAATAATAATGATGCAAAATACGTTTTCCGTCTGCAAAGTGAGAGCGAAGAACACGATTTGAAAAACGCGCTCAATCACTGGGACGAATCGTGCATGTTCGGCGACAAGCAAATAGACGCCATCGAAAGTTCAAACGAACATTCGCTCAATCAGCCAACCTCTATTCCTTCGCCGTTTGCACGGATTGCGCTGGTGAAAACCGCCTTCGGCGAAGTCGCAAAATATGGCGAAAAAGCATTGAAATCATATCATAAAATAGTTTCCGATACGCTCGACGTTGCTGAAATCTTTTTTACTTTCGATAAATGGAATAACAAAATCGAGATTGTCAAGTGGAACAAAGAGGAAGATTTGACAAGGCTGGAAGCAGGACACAAACAACTGCACAAGACTCTGAAAACCTTTCTGGAAAGCGATGCCGCCGCCTACAACTTCGACAGTATGCGAGCTATCTACATATTGAAATACAGGGACACAGGCGAAATGATTGGCGCCACTTCGCCCTGCACTCTGTTTTTCAGTTCGGCAAACGACTTGAGAAGGGTTGATATTCAGCTGAACGCTACGCATCGTGCCTTTGACGGCATTGTGCCTTTGCACAAACGCAGCTGGGATTTTCAAAAATACCTCTACACTTGGCTTAAAGCATACAACGAACCAAACAGAACGGACGGCAGGAAATTAATATTCGACGAAGTTCACAACTACTTGCAAAAGCAAAAGGAGCTTTCGGACAGGAGCGCTGAACTTGAAAATTTGCCGGATACTGTGGACACAGGTATCTGTACTCAGCTTCGTTCTCCCGACGTGGAAGTCCTGGGCAAACCGCTTTATCAGCTCAAATCTGCAACGGGTCCGGGCTATTTTACTGCCGACGATTTGCTGGAAAACAGACTGATTCGTCTGCCCTACGAAATACGAAAGGAAAGTTTCTTCAACGGCAATTTGCCGTCCAACAGCAGACAAAGTTTTCTGCTGCCTGTCAAAGACAGATTTTTCCAGCATTATTCCGTCGAAGATTTGAAAAAGTTTATAAGAATAAACTATTCGGGCGATGTGGCAGAAGTCGTTTTGAAAATTAATGGCCAGGAGTACAGAAAAGAATACAAAAAGAGTGATGCAACAATGATTGAACCTTCGGGTTTCGACTGCGCTATCTTTCCCAATGTAAAATTCACTGAGGATAAAGACGCTCATTATCGTTTCGGGCTGGTATGCGACTTTGCTGAAAAAGATAAATTCCATGTGGAGTTTATTAAAAAAGCCGGCATGAACACTGAACAGATAAGAAAGCGAGAATCAGTCCGTAACGAGATATATGCCTCAAACAAACAACTGAAAAACTATTCGCTTGAAGGCTCGAACTTCGATTATGTCAAAATCAAATACGGCGAAATCGAAGGAATTGTTGTGCCCGAATGTAAAACGAAAAATGGCGAAAAAATATATTTGTTTGCCATTGACTTCGGGACTACAAATACGCATATTGAATACAAGATTCAGGGAAAATTAGAAATAAAATCATTCGACATCTCAAGGGGAGAGACTGACGAGCGCCAGATTCACTGGTTGCACGGCGGCGAAGACCCTCTGAAGTACGTGTTTGATGAAGAATTTACCCCTGCTTATACCGACAGTGAGTTCAGGTTTCCGACGCGCACCGCTCTTTCCTTCGGGCAAAATACAGAATGGATAAATGTGTATCCATTTGAAAAAGCAAGTTTTGCCGCACTTTACGAAAAGCGGTTCAGTTCCAGATACAACACAATCCTTACCGACTTGAAATGGTCGGACGGGGAAAACAATCAAAAGCAAGTGGAAGCATATATTCATTCGTTGATGTACTTGCTCCGCAACAAGGTGATTATCGGCAACGGAAGCTTGAGCGATACGAAAATAACCTGGTTTTATCCTGTAGCAATGGAAAAGAGCAGGTATGATAACCTGAAAAAAATCTGGGAAAGCGCTTATGAAAAATATTTCGGAGGCGGGATTAAAAATGTCATTTCGATTACCGAATCGGTTGCGCCTTTTAAATATTTTGTAAGAGACCGCAATGCAAGCAATCTGGTTACAATAGATATAGGAGGAGGTACTACCGATATTGTGATTTCGGCAACGGGAGAAGTGGATTATATTACTTCGTTCCGTTTTGCGGCAAACTCTGTTTTTGGCGACGGTTATGCGGAAAACAACCGTGTTAAAAATGGAATAGTAAGGCAATTCAGCACAGAAATAAAAACCGCCCTGCAAACAAGCATTAACGAAAATGATGAACTGTTTAGTATTTTTGATGATATGATGAACAATAGAAGTTCGTCGGACTCCGCCTCCTTTCTGTTTTCACTCGGACAAAACAAAAAGGTGCATGAAGCAGGGGAGCAGCTTGCAAAAAATGTCAGTCTGAGTAAAAAGCTGACAGACGATACCTCGCAGAAAATCACATTTGTCTTTTTCTATGCCGCAATAATTTATCATCTGGCAAAACTGATGCGTGCAAAAAAATTGCAAATGCCCGACAAAATTGTCTTCAGCGGCAACGGCTCGCGGATAATTTCACTGCTTACCGAGGATGCAGATATGCTGAAAAGATTTACAAAATTGATTTTCATGAAAGTTTATGAAAAGAACACATACCATAACAACGATTTGGAAATCATTCTCAACAGGGAAAATCCGAAAGAAGCGACATGTAAAGGCGGATTGTTCGTGGATAATATCGAATCGTTCCATGATATTTACATGAAAAAAGTTGTCCTGCACAGCAACGGAACCGATTCCGTCATTCAGCGCAATGCCGACATTAACGTAAATCAAACCGATACATACAGCGCGGTAAATAAGGACTATCTTGACAAAACGGTAGAGGAAACAGAGAAATTCGTACAGTTTGTTTTCGATTTGCTGCCGTTTTTTAGCAATGAAGGTTACAGGCTCAATGCCGATTCGGTGAATATTGCCAGACAGGTATGTTCCAAACACCTGAATACCCATGTTACAAACGGCTGGAACCTGAAAAAGAAGAGTGTTACCGATGAGGAAATTATTGAAGAAACTCTGTTTTTCTATCCCTTAGTGGGGATGTTCAGGGAATTGATTGACGCCATTTGTGATAAAAATTTGTCGAACCTCAGTTAAAAAAGATAATTATGAGAAAATTGGCAAAAATATTAAGTGTGCTTCTTCTCTGCTGCAACACAGCTATAGTACAGGGTCAACAGAGAACAATTAACAAGCAAACTTTTGACAATCTGGTTGATTATGTAAACTGTAAATATACGGCTGTTTATATCGAAACTCTCAGAAAAGGTGACACAACTAAGAATGATATAAAGCAATACAATAAAAATATCAAAAAGCAATTGGCTGATTGTTCCTATGAAGCTCCTGTGCCTTTTGATACTTTGTCGGATCTGTTAAAAAAGAAGGGTTGGAAGGACACAGAAAAAGGCTTATCTCAGAAAATAAATGAGAAAAAGAACAAGTTTAAAGGCAATGAAATGGATTTTGACGAGGCTATGAAACTTTTGTATCTGGATAGTACTGAAGTTGATAAAAAGATAACGGACAAAATATCTGACAGCGCTATTAATAATATTATAAATGACATTAAACAAAAAATGAAGTCAAAAGAACCGAACCAGGAGACGAAACCGAACCAGACGCCGGATACCGCTACCTCGCCCCAAAAGTCCATCAAGGATTTGGACGGGTTTTGGCTTTGGCTTGTCTCAATTGCTTCAAATATTGTTTGTATAGCCGGCTTCTTATTCCATTATTTCTCAAGGAAACTTAAAAAAGTCCGTGCAAAGCCTGTTTATAAAGATGAAAGACCGGCAGTAGATGTAGCAAGTATCATTAATGAGCCTAAAGATAATCCGGTTTTTATCAATAATTTGTCAAAACAAATTCTTGATAACGTTTTAAATAACCCGGCTCTTCTCAATGCTCTTGTCAATGCTCTTGTCGACAAAGTGGCAAGCGAGATGGAAAAACGGAGAACATGGATATCTCTAAAACCACCCGTCGTAGAACCGGACAGGCAAAAATATCTGAGAGGTAAATCCGGAGATACGTTCGGACAGACTTCGGATAATCCCAGTGGCTGTTATTTTAAACTTGTTAATGAAAACAACGGTATGGCGGAATTTGAATATTGCGGTACTTTAGAAGAAGCTCGCAATAATTTTAACAGCATTTTTGACAATGTGTGCGAAACGGAAGGGAATGTAAATACGGCAACTTCTGTTACAATCCTTACCCCGCCGGGGCGTCTGCAAAAACAGAACGATAAATGGAAAGTAACTCAAAAAGCAAAAATCAGATTTTCTTGATATATGATGTATATTGTAGCAATTCTCATAATAATAGCATGTTTAATTCCGCAATTACGCTTCTTCGTATCAACATTGAAGCAAATAAAGCTGTATAAATCAATATTTCCCGATGACGGAAAATCTTATCAGTTTGACACTGGAACCGGTATTTACTGTACATATATAATGGAGTAAAAATGTTATACTGGGAACAATTATTTCCTCAATAAACAGTTATCTTGTGAAAAACAGGGGCGCCGTAAACGACTTTCATTTAATGAAAGACATTGTGGACAGAAACTGCGATGCACAGGAGGAAGAAATCAATACGCAAATACCAATGCCCATTTATTTCGGTTTGATGGGCACCATGCTGGGCATTATCACAGGCATAATCAGTCTGATTGCCTCAGGCGGACTGACGAAACTGTTTACAGGAGCTGCGGCAGCCGACAGCGTGGAAGGCTTGCTTGGCGGCGTCGGCGTTGCTATGATTACAAGTATAATCGGCATTTTCCTGAATGTTATTGCCTCATCTCGCTTCAAAGACGCCAGGGCAAGAACGGAAAAGAACAAAAACACTTTTCTCAGCTGGATGCAGGCAGAACTCTTGCCCCAGCTTTCCGGCGATGTTTCGGGCGCTTTGGTGAAAATGTCCTCAAATCTTTCCGTTTTTAACGAAACTTTTGCAGAAAATACACGGGCATTTGGCAGTACCCTGCAAGAAGTGAAAGACATAAACGACAGTCAGGCGGAACTGTACAGACTCATAAATACAATCAGAATACATGATATAGCCTCCGCCAATATCGAAGTTTATGAAAAACTGAAAAACTGCGCCGATGAAATTGGCGTTCTGGGCAACTATCTGGAAGGGATAAGAGCGTATATTACGGATATGCAAAACACAATCCATACCATTCAACAGTATTTTCAGTCCGAACGCGAACAGATAAACCGGCGCAGTGATGTTTTTAACAGGCAAATGGAGGCAATGTCAACTTCGGGCGCGAGCGCCATGGAGGCATGTTTCGAAGCGCTTAACAGAAAACTGGAAGAAATTTCAACTTCGAGCACAATTGCCTTGCAGACATGTTTCGACGCTTTTAACAGGCAATGGGAAACAATGTCAACTTCGGGCACGAGCATCTTGCAGGCTTGTTTTGATACTTTTAACAGGAAACTGGAGGAAATTTCAAATGTCATGGTAAATAAACTGCCCGAAACTTTCGATAAGGCAAATTTGACCGTATCCGGCAAACTTGAACAGTTTGAGGAAGATTTTTCCAAATCTCTGCAAAGATTGCAGGAAAATTTGGACCGACAGGCATTGAACATGCCCGAAAAACTGACGGAAGCTTTTGAAAAATCTCTACAGCATTTGCAGCAGGCATTGACGATTCCCGACGAACTCTTGCAGGCTTTACGCTCGCTGATTCCAATCACACAAAGTATGGCAGGTTTTGAAAAAGCAATAGCCGAACAGAACCGTAAAATAGACAGGCTTACAGACGCAATTATAGAACTGGCGAATGTCAAAACAGGCGGGAATATGAAGATGCTCATACCGCGCTGGCTCAAAATCACGTTCGGCGCCACCGGCGGCATCGTCATTGTTTTCTGTCTGTTTTCGATGATAATAAAACTGTTGACAATATGACGCGACAATATTTATCATGCGGCGTTTCAATTCTGTGTAGCTCGATGAGAAATTGCCGCCTGCACCGGCAGACGCCAGAAAAAAGAGCGTGAATCATGAACAAATCCCATAAAGAATCTTTCTTCTGGACAAGTTATTCCGACCTGATGACAAGTTTGTTTTTTGTCATGCTGGTGCTCTTTGTACTGACTATTGCCCTGCCAAATCAAAGAATTAAGGAATTGGAAGCTACTAATGAGAAATTGCAAGATTCTATTAAGAAATTGCAAAAAGAATTGGTTGGTACTGAAGAACAATTGGCTAAAATCAAAGACATAGAAGAATCCATAAAAAACATTGACCCAAACTATTTTGAATACAACTCTGCTTTTAAGAGGCATACCTTGAAAGATATTAGTGTGTCTTTTAAGATAGGCAGTGCAGATATTTACGATATTTCGGGGACAGACAGGAATAGACTTATAACTGTCGGCAAATCCATTCGTGCTTTTGTGGACAGGGCAAGCGAGAAAACACCGGACGTACAGTATTTGCTTATCATCGAAGGACAGTCGTCAAAGTTTGCGTACTCGCGTAATTACGAATTGAGTTATGAAAGAGCTTTGGCACTGGTAAGATACTGGGAAGAACAGGGGATTTCTTTTAATGACAAACACTGTGAAATCATTATTTCGGGAAGCGGAGATGGAAGTCCTTTCAGAGACCCAATCGAAATATTAAATCAGCGCTTTGTGATACATATTATTCCCAAGCCGGGAATTATTGAAAACAATAAAATAAAAAAGTAATCATGAAAAAAATATTCTGTATTTTGGTTCTCGTTGCATTGACAGCATTTTCCTTCAATGCGTGCCGGCACAGACCGTCTGGACCGGATGATAACAAGACTCCGGATAGACCGAGAGGAGGTGCACGCGGCAAATGCGTAGTCAAGATGGAAAAAGAGGGTGGAGTCTATCATGTTCCATGCAAGATTAACGGCATGGAAATGAAATTTATTTTCGATACCGGCGCGTCCGACATCACCATATCGCTTGTAGAAGCCATGTATCTTTTTAAGCAGGGAAAACTCGGCGTTGAAGATTTTATTGGCATTCAGGAATATCAAATTGCCGACGGAAGCATCTCCGAAGGTACGCTTATTCGCTTGCATACCGTAGAAATATGCAGCAAAAAACTGACGGATGTAAGAGCCTCAATCGTCCACAGTACGCAAGCGCCGCTGCTGTTGGGACAGTCGGCGCTGGCAAAGTTCGGCAAAATATCACTCGACTATAAGAAAAACGAGATAACTTTTGAATAGCAACGAGCGGAAACAGGCTCGAGAGAATTGAAAATTGAGAATTGAAAATGGGAAATTCTCACTACTGTTATGTTAACTCAAATTTGGCGCGTCGTCATTGCGAGGGCGGTGCTTCCCAAGCAATCCAGAGGAAACATTCTGGATTGCTTCGCTTCGCTCGCAATGACATCAAAATTAATTTAAGGGCGCTTCTAAAAATCACTGATTCTGACTTTCGTCAGAATCTCATTAGAACAATGGGTTTATGGGAGATTGCGGGAATGCTGAACTTGATTCAGTACCGCAATGACGCTCTCTGTCATTCTGACGAAAGTCAGAACCTCATTAGAACAATGGGTTTATGGGAGATTGCGGGTCAAGCCCGCAATGACGCTCTCTGTCATTCTGACGAAAGTCAGAATCTCATTGGAACAATGGATTTATGGGAGATTGCGGGTCAAGCCCGCAATGACGCTCTCTGTCATTCTGACGAAAGTCAGAATCTCATTAGAACAATGGATTTATGGGAGATTGCGGGTCAAGCCCGCAATGACAATACCTTATTTTTGGAGACGCCATTAACTTAACACTACTCTGTACTCTGACCCAATACTCTGTACTCTGTACCCAATACTCTGTACCCAATACTCAATACTCAATACCCAATACTCAATACTCTGTACTCAATACTCAATACCCAATACCCAATACTCAAAAAATCGTAATACATTTGCAGAAAATTAAACGAAATGGAACGAAACAACAGGGCGCTGATTTGTATTCCTGCGCGATACGCAAGCACACGACTGCCGGCAAAACCGCTGCAAAAAATCGCGGGCAGGGAAATGGTATGGCGGGTTGCCGAAATTGCCGCTTATCTGTGCCGTCGGAACGAGGATTGCGAATATCTTGTCGCTACCGACCACGCAGAGATTGAAAGTTTTTGCCAAACGCACGACATTAATGTTGTAATGACGTCGGAATCGTGCCGCAACGGAACGGAAAGATGTCTCGACGCGGTGAACAGATTATCCTGCAAGCCGCAACTGATAATCAATTTGCAGGGCGATAATCCGCTGTGTCCGCCCTGGATTTTGCAGAACATAATCGACGAATGGAAAAACGACGACGGTTCGACGGCGGTATATACTCCGTGCGTGCGATTGAGCTGGGAGGAATACGCCGTAATGGTGGAAGCGAAAAAGACAAGTCCGTTCAGCGGAACTGCCGTGATAGTGGACAAAAACATGCACGCGCTGGCTTTTTCAAAAAACATTATCCCTTCGATAAGAAAAATTGATGAAGCGAAACGCGAAAATCCCGACAAAAGCCCTGTGCGCAGGCATATAGGACTGTACGCCTACACATACGAAGCCTTGCAGCAGTATTTCGAGATGGACGAATCGCCATACGAAAAAAACTGTATCGAAGGACTTGAACAGTATCGTTTTTTATACAACGGCTTCAAGATAAAAGTCGTCGAAGCGGACTATCGCGGACGTGAAACCACAAGCGGCGTGGACGCGCCGGAAGATATTAAGCGCGTCGAGGAAATAATTGCCAAATACGGCGAACTTATTAATTGATTATCGACGAAGGACTGTCAAATGACTGTTGACTCCATAATTGAAGATATTACGCATTGCCCGTATCGTTTCATTGATGCGGCGCTTCCGTCGGAAGTCGAAAAAGAACTTATTGTGCCGATTTTTGAAGAAATCATTGCAGAACGCCTGATTGAAGCAAAACCTGTCGAGCATCCTTTTATTTGTAACGTCAGCGGGATACCTGCGGCGGGAAAATCGACTTACTGCAAACGTCTGATGAGGGGCGAAATCTCGTTTAACGGCATTGACTTTTCCAATGTTTTATACTTTGCTTTCGATGAAATCATGCAAAATCCCGCGCTTCCGTACCATATCGACGCCGCCAAGGATTTACAGTACGCTTTCGACCGATGGGAAGCGCCCGCACGAATAGCCGGTTACGAACTTCTGAAGCGAGCGGTTGACGCAAACTTGAATATCCTGTTTGAACATTCATCGTCTCTGAAACAGCATGTGAATCTGTTCGATTTGCTGATTTCGCACTACGGCTACGAGTTTTATTTTGTGTATCTCAATTTGGATGCGAACGAAGCTCGAAAAAGAGTTGAAGACAGAGCAAAACAGGAAAACCGTACTTTTGCGTCTGAACGTATCGACGAAAGATATGCGGCAATAAACAGCTTGTTGCCTGAATATAAGAAATTATGCAAATTAAATAACTACAAACAAATTGAACAATGAAAACCGTATTGGTAATAGCGCGTCATGGCAACACTTTCCGTCGGGGCGAAACGCCGAGGCGCGTGGGAGGAGCAAGCGATTTGCCGTTAGTTGAAGAAGAACGCGGAAGAAACATCGGCTTATATTTAAAGGATAAGGGACTGATACCCTCCGCCGTTTATGCCGCGCCCCTGCTGCGAACAGTGCGGACGGCGGAACTGGCGGTTGAGGCGATGGGCTGTAAAACAGAGGTCATACAATTACGCGAATTTACGGAAATCGACTACGGTCCCGACGAAAACAAAACTGAGGAAGAGATAGAACTGCGTCTCGGCGACGGCGACAGGGACAAAGGACGCGCTGTGATTGAGGCATGGAACAAAAACGCCGCCGTTCCCGACGGTTGGCGTGTAAATCCTTCGCAGATAATCGAAACCTGGCTGGATTTTGCGGAAAATACTGTTCTGCGCAACGGACGAAACAAAACAACTTTG
>JAITGD010000173.1 GCA_031280885.1 Prevotellaceae bacterium
CGAAGGTAAGTTTCCGCCCCGGCACCGACTTGAAGGAAATGCTCGCAACGTTGAAATACGTAAAGGCAAAGTAAATCGATCTCCGATCTTTTTAAAAACGATCTCCGATCTTTTTAAAAACGATCTCCGATCTTTTTAAAATCGATCTCCGATCTTTTTAAAATCGATCTCCGATCTTTTTAAAATCGATCTCCGATCTTTTTAAAATCGATCTCCGATCTTTTCCCAAATCGATTTCCGATCTTTTTAAAATCGATCGGAGATCGATTGCCTACGTCGCTCGTTCCTGTCCGGTTGCCCGCAAGACATTATCAATAGAGACCAGCCTGTGCAACTATCCTGATTCCTGCCTGTATTTTATTGTGATGAATACAAAAATCAGGAAAAACGTTTAAACACACAAAAACAATGAAACGATTTTTTACAATCACTGCGATGGCATCCATTGCAGTGCTGGTCTCGTGCGGCGGAGAAAAACAGCCGATAAACTATGTGAATCCCAATATCGGGACGGTGCATAGCCGCTGGTTTTTCTACACACCTGCAGCCGAACCTTTTGGTATGGCAAAGTTGGGCGCGTCCACCAACGGTAGCTACGGTAACGCTTCGGGATGGGAAGCTGTGGGCTACGAAGACAATCATTCTTCCATCGAGGGATTTGCCTGCCTGCACGAGTTTCAGGTAGGCGGCATTATGCTGACGTCCACCGTAGGAGCGGTGCAAACAAGCCCCGGCAGTATGGACAGCGTGGATGGCGGCTATCGCTCGTCGTTCGATAAAAAAGACGAACACGCTACAGCCGGTTACTACTCTGTGCTGCTGAAAGATTACGGAGTAAAAGCCGAACTCACGGCCACCGCCCGCGTAGGATTTCAACGCTACACCTTTCCGGCTTCGGAACAGGCCAATATCATCTTCGACGTCGGCAACCGTTTGGGCGAGAGCGGAGCGGTGAAGGACGCTTTCGTGAAAATCACCGACAACTGCACGGTAGAAGGTTACGTGATCACAGAGCCGGAATATGTCAAAAAATATCAGCAGGGCGCTACGGTGAACATGTATTTCTATGCCACGGTCGATACCAAAGCGGTACGCGGCGGCACTTTTATCCGTGGCGGCGAAGTAAGCGAGAGCCTGCAACTGCAAGGCGCGGGAGCCGGAGCGGTACTCACGTTTCACACCGGCGAGAGGCAAAGCATCGAAGTCAAAATAGGTCTTTCTTACACATCCGTAGAGAATGCGCGGCGCAATCTGGAAGCCGAAGCAGCCAGCCTGACTTTTGATGAGGCGCACAAATCCGCCGTCGGCAAATGGACTGAGAAACTTGAGCGCATCACCGTACACGGTGGTACGGAAGCGGCTAAAACGAAGTTTTACACAGGCCTTTATCACGCCTTGTTGGGACGCGGATTGGCAAGCGACGTCAATGGCGACTATCCTAAAAACGATGGCACAGTGGGGCATATCCCTACGGACGCCGACGGGAAACCACGTTTCAATCACTACAATACCGACGCCGTGTGGGGCGCCTACTGGAACCTTACGCTGCTTTGGGCTATGGCCTATCCCGACTATTATAATGATTTTGTAAATAGTCAGCTGTTGATATACGACGATGCCGGCTGGTTGGGCGATGGCATTGCGGCCAGCAAATATGTGTCGGGCGTAGGTACCAACATGATGAGTATAGTGTTGGCCGGCGCATACAACAGCGGCGTCAGAAACTACGACATAGAAAAGGCCTATCGCGCAGCGTTCAAAAACGAAACCGGCTGCGAAGGGCGTATCGAAGGAGCAGGTAAAATGGATGTAGGTCAGTTTGTTCAGCGCGGCTATTCGCCCTACAATGATTCCATACATTTTGGTTCGCACGAGAAAGGCTCGTCGTTTTCGGCCTCGCACACGTTGGAATACAGTTTTAGCGCTTATGCTCTGGCACAGTGGGCTAAACAGCTTAACAAAGAAGAAGATTACCGCCAACTGATGTGGCTTTCGCAAGGCTGGCTGCGACTATTCGACGAGGAAACAGGTCTGATTCGTCCACGCCTTGCCGACGGCTCGTTTATCAATAACTTTAATCGATATGAATCATGGCGCGGTTTTCAGGAAGGTAATGCTGTGCAATATACTTATTTTGTCCCCGGCGACCCAAATGCCTTAATCGATAAAGTGGGACGCGAGGTATTCAACAATCGGCTGGATTCTACTTTCATAACTGCCCGCGAAAGTGTTTTTGGCGGAGGCAAAACCGTACATGCCTTTGCCGGTATCGAAAGTCCATACAATCACGGCAATCAACCGAATCTGCATATCTCGTGGCTGTTTAATTTCTCCGGCAAACCTTATCTCACCCAAAAATGGACACGGCTTATTTGTAACGAGTTTTACGGCATCGACGGCGAACATGGTTATGGCTACGGACAGGACGAAGATCAGGGACAATTGGGCGCATGGTTTGTGATGGCGGCTTTAGGACTGTTCGACGTACAGGGCAACGCCAGCGCGCAAACTACCTTTCAGATTGGCAGCCCGCAGTTCGACAGGATAGAGATAAAACTCAATCCGATAAATGCTTCCGGGAAAAAATTTGTGATAGAAACAGAAGGCAATACTCCCGACGCCTTATACGTGCAATCGGCCACGCTCAACGGCCAGCCGCTCTACGACTGCTGGTTTTTCCGCGACGATTTTTATAAAGGCGGCGTTCTGAAACTGAAAATGGGCAAAGAAGCAAACACAGGCTGGGGCGCAACAGTGGCTCCGTTTTATAGTAAATGAACAGAATTATGAATTATGAACCCAAGAATTTTACCTATCCTTTTTGGATTTTTCATTATGGGCTTCTGCGATTTGGTTGGCATTTCGTCCAACTATGTGAAGCACGACTTTGGATGCAGCGATACCACTGCTAATTTTTTACCTTTTATGGTTTTTATCTGGTTCTTTGTCTTTTCGGTTCCTACGGGAATAATTATGAATAAATTCGGACGAAAAAGAACTGTACAGATTAGCAATGCTATCACCCTCGCAGCAATGTTGATTCCCTTTGCCGGATACACGTACACCTCATGTCTTGTGGCTTTTGCACTGCTTGGTATTGCCAACACCATACTTCAGGTTTCGCTGAATCCGCTGCTTTCCAATGTTGTGAATGGTCAGCATTTAACCAGCGCTCTTACTGTCGGACAGTTCGTAAAAGCAATTTCCTCGCTATCGGGGCCTTTTGCAGCTTCATTCGCCGTAGTTTACTTTGGCGAATGGAGATATATTTTCCCTCTGTTTGCAGGCATAACTCTACTGTCGGCCATCTGGTTACAATGCACTCGCATTGTCGAAACGGAAAGCGCTGCTTCAAGCTCCTCATTCAAGGAGGTACTTGGCTTGCTTGGTAACAAAACTCTGCTGTTGATGTTTCTATGCATAATAGCTCTCGTAGGACTCGATGTAGGCATGAACACCGCTACTCCGCGAATACTTGTGGAACGTTGCGGCTTGAATATAGAAGAAGCAAACTATGGCACAGGCGTTTATTTTGCTTGCAGAACAGCTGGAGCTTTTATCGGATCATTTATTCTTGCAAAGTTTTCATCGACAAAATTCTTCCGATTCAGTATGGCAATCACTCTCATTTCATTGATTGTGCTTCTTTTTTCCGATGACAGAATTGCAATTCTTGCCTCCGTTGGAGTAATCGGTTTTGCTTGTGCATCACTATTTTCGATAATATTTTCAGCAGCACTGCAAAAGATTCCCGGCAAAGCAAACGAAGTTTCGGGTTTGATGATTACCGGAGTTTCCGGCGGCGCCCTCATTCCTATACTGATGGGGCTTGCCACAGACGCCGCAGGCAATCAAACCGGTTCGGTAATAGTGATCATAGCCTGCGCAATTTATCTGGCCACCTTCGGAATAATGTTTAATGATTAATGTTTAATGTTTAATGACAGCGAATTTCATTTTATCCGAATTGCAATCGGTAGCCAATTCCGAGAAAGCCAAATTCTTGCAGGGATTTTTCAAGACAGGCAAGGGTCAGTATGCCGAAGGCGATGTGATGCTGGGCATAAACGTCCCGACGGTTCGTAACATCGTCAAGGCCAACTTGAATATCCCGTCCAAAGAAATAGGCACACTGCTCGATTCCGAATATCACGAAGCGCGACTTGCCGGGTTTCTGTTTCTTGTAGAAAAATTCAAGAAAGCAAAAAAGAATGAAGCCGACAGGAAATTTATTTTTGATTTTTATATAGCAAATGCCCGACGTGCAAACAATTGGGATCTGGTCGATGTCTCATGTCGCGACATTGTTGGCGAATATCTTCTCGACAAGGACAAAAGTCTGCTGTACCGGTTTGCCGAAAGCGAAAATCTTTGGGAACAGCGTATTGCCATCGTTTCTACTTGGATGTTTATCAAACACGGTTATTTTGACGATACGCTGAATCTGGCCGAAAAGCTGATAGATCATAAACATGACCTGATTCATAAAGCGACGGGCTGGATGCTACGCGAAGTCGGCAAGAAGGACAAGTCTGTTCTTGTGGATTTTCTCGAAAAACACTATCTACGTCTTCCGCGAACAGCGCTGCGTTATGCTATCGAACATTTCGATTCAGCAGAACGCGAGCGCTTTATGAAACGTCAGGATGGAGATTTTCTTTAATCTCTTCCGGCAATTTTGGCCAAGAGGCGTAGTATTTCCATATACAGCCAAACTAAAGTAACCATCAGGCCGAAAGCGCCGTACCACTCCATATATTTTGGCGCTCCGGCAGCTGCTCCTTTTTCGATAAAGTCGAAATCGAGCAGCAGGTTAAATGCGGCGATAATCACTATTACCACGCTGATTCCTATGCTCAAAAGGCTGGTGCCGTATATCAGATCCAAGTTCACTCCGAAGAGACGAAGCAGCATCCCAAGGCAGTAAAATATCACCACGCTGAAGGTGGCTACGACAACCACAGAACGCAGTTTATTAGTAACTTTTATCAAGCGAGTTTGATACACAAAAAGCATGACTAAGGCGGTCAAAAGCGTTATACAGACTGCTGTTACCACTATACCCGGAAATTTTTCGGCAAAAGCGACCTCGAACAGCGCCGATATTGCACCCAGAAATAGTCCCTCGGCGGCGGCGTATAATATTGACAGATAAGGAGCTGTTTTCGGTCTATAGACGATAATCAGAGAAAAAACCAGCCCTGCAATCGCTCCGCCCAGCATCCAAGGGATAACCGTCGATACGCTAATTGCTCCATACACCATTTTCCATGTGTATGCTCCTGCCAGAATGGTCATTGCGGTCAAAAGTCCGGTTTTTTGCACTGTGCCGGCTATTGTCATATTTCCCTCGCCGACAAGAGATTTCGATCCCTTGAGCTTGTTTAAAACATTGTCCCCGAAAACAGGGTTTGAAGATTTGCTGAATAATGCCATTTTTTTACTTTTAATTATTACTAAACCAAGCTATTAGTTTGTTACTGTTGGTTTGTTATTATCTTCGTCCAAGGAAGAACTTATGTCGTCTTCGATGCCTTTCACACCGTCCTTGAAGCTTTTGACGCCTTTACCAATTCCTCTCATGAGTTCGGGTATTTTCTTTCCTCCGAACAGCAGCAGCACAACCAAGGCTATTATTATGATTTCCGGAGCGCCAAGATTTCCTAAAAACAAAAATCGAGTCATTACAAAATGTTATTAAATAGTTAATATTCACTGCCGTTTGCGCGTTTCGTCCTCTATTGATTTCATGCGCGCTTCCGGCAAATCGACCGCAAAGATATACATAAATCTTGTTTTCGGACGATTTTGCAGGATCTTCATCATTTCGCACATCTGAGCAAATGTTATTCAGGGACATAAATAATTTCGCCGTTTTCCAGTTCGTAGGCCACGCCCACGCGCTTGCCTTTGGTTTTTTCGGACGACTGTTCTTCGGATGGCGTGTATTTGTTGATTTTGGCGCCTTCCTTGGT
>JAITGD010000022.1 GCA_031280885.1 Prevotellaceae bacterium
GTCGTTCATGACTCATCTGTTTTTTAAGTTTATAATCGTATCTGAATTACTTTGATTCCACCGCAAAGATAATCATTTTTAGTTTGCAGGTTTTTGGAATTATGAATTATGAATTATGAATTATGAATTATGAATTATGAATTAGCTACGCAGTCCGGATTGATGAAATAGGGTTCTGCCTTAGGCAAGACAATCAAAGCAGCCGCCGCAGGCAATTCATAATTCATAATTTATAATTCATAATTCCGAAGGTTGCCCGTAGGGCATCAATATCAATAGAAAATCACGCCACAACGTACACTCCGAACCCCGTCAGGGGTTCCACAGCAAATATTTGCATAGCACTTCAAACTTTTTTTGAACCCGTTTGAATAGTGTTTTTTCTTGATTTCGTTGAACTTGTATTTACATTCGTCGGAACGCCATTTACATCCATCGGAACGCCGTTTACATCCGTCGGAACGCCGTTTACATCCGTCGGAGAGCATCTTACATTCAAAAAAACACCGTTTACATCCGTCGGAACGCCATTTACATTCAAAAAAATGCCGGTTACATCCGTAGAAATGCCGTTTACATTCAACACGGAAGAGTATCTGTCCGATAGTCATTCCCAGCCGTTGCCTCTTACGCTTGTTTCTTTGCTCTTGGCATACGGAATCATCTCCAATAGAAATAATCATTACTTTTGTCGAAAATATTAATGATTAAATCTATTTGATATGACAGATTATTTATTTTGGGTAATACCCTCGTGTTCATTGGCGGCCTTGATTTTCGCCATAGTTTTTTTTCGTAAGATGATGCAGGAATCGGAAGGTACCGACGTCATGAAAACCATTGCCTCGCATGTTCGCAAGGGTGCGATGGCTTATCTCACTCAGCAGTATCGGGTGGTGATAATTGTCTTTGTAGTTTTAGCTGTCTTTTTTGCTATTTTGGCTTATGGCTTGGGCGTACAAAACAAATGGGTTCCATTTGCTTTTCTTACCGGAGGATTTTTCTCTGGACTTGCCGGATTTATCGGAATGAAAACGGCAACTTACGCTTCGGCACGCACGGCAAATGCAGCGCGTCGCTCGCTTAACGATGGCTTGAAAATCGCTTTTCGTTCGGGTGCTGTTATGGGCTTGGTTGTAGTTGGACTTGGTTTGTTGGACATCTCGGTCTGGTATCTGATACTCGACCATTTTGTTGACGCCACTCAGGGTCAAAAGTTAGTAATCATAACCACCACTATGCTTACCTTCGGGATGGGAGCATCGACACAGGCGCTTTTTGCTCGTGTCGGCGGAGGAATTTACACCAAAGCAGCCGACGTTGGCGCCGACCTTGTGGGCAAAGTCGAAGCGGGAATACCCGAAGACGACCCGCGAAATCCCGCAACTATTGCCGATAACGTGGGCGATAATGTGGGCGACGTCGCAGGAATGGGCGCCGATCTTTACGAATCGTACTGCGGTTCGATACTTGCAACAGCTGCGCTGGGAGCTTCGGCTTTTGTGCTGAATCCCGACATGCAGCTGCGAGCAGTCTTTGCGCCGATGCTTATAGCAGCCGTCGGAATAGTGCTGTCGATAATCGGAATCTTCACCGTCCGCACAAAAGAAGGCGCTGGGATGAAGCAACTTTTAAGTTCTCTTGGATTCGGCGTAAATTTAAGTTCGGCTTTGATTGCGGTATCGGCTTTCGGAATCTTATACATGCTGCAAGTTCAAAATTGGGCAGGAATATCTTGCTCGGTGGTAGTGGGGCTGCTGGCAGGAATCATCATCGGGCAATCGACCGAATACTACACCTCACATTCGTATAAACCGACGCAGCGAATTGCAGAAAGTTCAGCCTCAGGTCCGGCTACAGTAATCATATCGGGCATAGGACTTGGCATGGTATCGACAGCAATACCCGTTGTAACCATTGCCACGGCAATAATACTCGCCTTCCTTTGCGCCACAAACTTCGATACGGCAAATCTGCTTGCGGCAAACAATCTTAGTCTTGGATTGTACGGAATAGGAATAGCGGCAGTCGGCATGTTGTCCACGCTGGGCATCACGCTTGCTACCGACGCTTACGGCCCCATAGCCGATAACGCCGGAGGAAATGCCGAAATGAGCAAACTTGAACCCGAAGTACGCAAACGTACCGACGTACTCGACGCTCTGGGTAACACCACCGCAGCTACCGGAAAAGGCTTTGCCATAGGTTCGGCGGCGCTCACCGCACTTGCGCTTCTGGCTTCGTATATGGAAGAAATCAAAATCGGACTGCAACACATCGGCCGAGAAACGCTTACCATTGGCGAGCGTATTGTCAATGTTCCCGAAGCTACGATACCCGACATTGTGGAATATTTCCAGATAAGCCTGATGAATCCAAAAGTTCTGATAGGAGTATTTATCGGAGCGATGATGTCCTTTCTTTTCTGCGGACTTACTATGAACGCCGTTGGACGTGCAGCACAGAAGATGGTCGAAGAAGTTCGCCGACAATTTCGAGAAATCAAAGGCATACTCACCGGCGAAGGCACACCCGATTATGCTCGATGCGTCGAAATATCTACCAAAGGCGCTCAACGCGAAATGCTTTTTCCATCGATACTTGCCATAGTAGTTCCCGTTTTAGTAGGATTGATTTTCGGAGTTTCGGGAGTGATGGGCTTGTTGATAGGCGGGCTTGGCTGCGGATTTGTGCTGGCTATATTCATGGCAAATGCCGGCGGAGCCTGGGATAATGCTAAAAAGTACGTTGAAGAAGGAAATCACGGAGGAAAAGGTTCCGACAGCCACAAAGCCACAGTAGTGGGCGACACTGTTGGCGATCCTTTTAAAGATACTTCCGGCCCCAGCCTTAATATACTTATTAAACTGATGTCGATGGTAGCCATCGTAACCGCAGGAGTTACCTGCGCTTTCAGTGTATTATAGATACAAAATATAGATATTTTATGAACAAGATTATCTTTACACTTGCAGCATGTTTTATGACCATCTGCGGGATGGGACAAAAACTGTCGAGCAGTTCGGCAGTTCCTTCCGGCGCGATGGTCTATGCTCTTCCTTCCACTACAATCGAAGTGGAAGTAGAAATAGTACGCGAAGCATTCATTCCCGGCCCTTATGCCGAATATGCCGATGCTTATCTTTCGATTGCTGACGTACCTCGTCGCGAAGGCACGAATTACAGCATCCAAAACGTATCCATACGTCCGTTGATAACGGCCGATTATGAAGCCATGTACGCAGTGCCGACAGCAGGGAAAACCGTTCAAACGGGAATTATGACCCTTTCGTCCGAAGGATTGATCTTTGCCGGAAGCGAGGCCGAAAATCTGAAAACTTCTATTGACGTCGGAACTCCGATAAAGAATTTTCAATATTTCACCGACCGGCTGCCAAGTTCGCCTTTGGAAACTAAAAGAACCTCGATGTACGACAGAGTTAAAACCGATTCGGGATTCATTCACGTTCCATACCAGCAAAGTATAATCAACGAAAAAGATCCCGAACATAAAGCCGAAGAAGCTTCGAAATTTATCTACGCTCTGCGGAAACGGCGTTTCGAGCTAATTACCGGCGACGTTGATAATGCCTTTGCCGGAAGCTCGCTGAAGGACGCAATAAACGAAATCCGAAGGCTCGAAAACGAATATTTATCTCTGTTTTGCGGAAAATCGAGCATCACAACACGTGTTTACAAATTCTACGTCGTACCCGAAAAAACAAAAAACAAGGCAAGCTATAATGTTTTTCGATTTTCGGAATCAGAAGGAGTAAGCGACGAAAATCTGCGGGGAACAAGAGCTATAACTCTTGAAGTGATTCCGCTGAACAGAACCAGATTTGTCGATGGAATCAATACCGAAGGCGGAAGCAAGGTCGCTACTTTATATTATCGCGTACCCGAAACCGCAAACATACAATTGATGGACGGAGGAAAGGAACTCTGTCGCGGCACCGTTCCGGTTTATCAAATTGGAAAAGAATTTGGAATACCGGCCGACGCATTGTTTAAGTAAAACAAAGTGAAAGTATATAAATTCGGGGGAGCATCGGTCAATTCGGCCGAAGGAGTCCGCCAGGTAGTGCGAATAACTGCCGCCTGCGCCGACAAATTGGTGATGGTGGTCTCGGCTATGGGTCGAACCACCGACAAACTCGAAGAAGTGGTAAAAGCATACGCCGGCAGAAATACCGATGTTGCCCTGAATATACTCGCCGAATCGGAATCGTATCATTCCGAAATTATCAAGGGACTTTTTCCCGAAGACGCCAAGCTGACGCTGCAAAAAACCAGCGAAATATTTTCTTCCGTAAAACGATTCATCGCTGCAAACGACCGCCATGAATACGATTTCTGTTACGACCAAATTGTGTCGGCAGGAGAACTGCTATCTACCCTGATTGTGTGCGATTATATGGAATCAACCGAAATGAAATGCCGCTGGATCGACGCTCGCAAATGGATGAAAACCGACAGCGCTTTCCGAGAAGCCGGAGTTAGACTCGACAAGACAGCAAAAGAATTGCTTAGAATACTGAATTTCGACGAAACAGACTGCTTTATTACTCAAGGATTCATCGGCTCGAACGCCGCCGGAGAAAGCACAACTTTGGGACGAGAAGGATCCGATTACAGCGCAGCTATTATTGCTTCGCTTGCCGGAGCCGAAAGTCTAACTGTCTGGAAAGATGTGCCAGGAATTATGAACGCCGACCCGCGAATCTTCCCTAACGCACGCCTCCTTCCGAAACTATCGTACATGGAGACTGCCGAACTGTCGTATTACGGAGCTCAGGTTCTGCATCCGAAAACAATCAAGCCGCTGGTAAACGCCGAAGTCCCGATGTTCGTAAAATCATTCGTAACTCCCGAAGCCGAAGGAACTCTCATCGCATCAAATCAGGTCATAGAACGAAAAATACCGGTAACGGTCGTCAAAAGAAATCAATTACTTATTTCTGTTTTACCTAAGGATTTCTCCTTTGTTCTGGAAGACGCTCTTGTGGAAATACTGCTGCTACTGCAAAAGCATCGGCTCAAGATTCATTTGATACAAAGCTCGCCTCTGTGTATCTCGCTTTGCGTGGACGATGAACGCAATGCGCGCTCGGCTATCGACGAACTCGGCGTCCATCTCGGAGAAGTGCGCTATAACGAAGGGCTGGAATTGATAACTATCAGAAACTATTCCGAACAACTCATCTCCGAACATACTGCCGGACGAGAAAGGATAGTCATGCAACGCGACAGATCCACTGTTAGAATACTTGTAAAAAATCCGAAAAGTTGAAAGCTTCTGATACATTACGAACTCTTCTTGTCGCCCTTTTGCTTTGCTTCTCGCTGGAAACGACGTCGGCTGCTCGCGAACTCTCGCCAGCTTCCGAAATATCGCTGCTTACCTGCGGAAGCGGAGAAGAACTGTATTCTGCTTTTGGACACAGCGCTTTCCGTGTGAAAGACTCGATAGCAGGCTTCGACTTAGTGTTCAATTATGGAACTTTCGATTTCAACGCGCCGGGGTTTTATACAAATTTCGTTAAAGGTAAACTGAATTATTTCCTCTCGGTCTGCGATTTTGACGACTTTATGCGCGAATATGAACACGATGAACGAAGAGTCGAAGAACAGACTTTTAACCTTACTGCCGAACAAAAACAAACTCTGTTCGATTTCCTAATCAACAACAGCCGCAAAGAGAATAAATACTATCGATACGACTTCTTGTTCGACAATTGCTCGTCGCGAATCTGCAGCGCTCTGGAAGCTTCTTTTGGCGACAAACTCGAATATGGCCTTTATTATCCAAAGGAACGGACTACTTTCCGCAAGCTACTCTACGAGTGTCTCGAAGACATGCCCTGGAGTAAACTCGGAATAGACCTCCTGCTGGGCGCTCGCCTCGATAAGGTTCCCGAATCTATTCAATACTCCTTCCTGCCCGACTATCTCGCGCTGATTCTCGGAGGAGGAAAAATCGAAGGAAAACCTTTGATTACACGCAGTAAAACACTTAATCCGCCTCTGGTAAAACATCCGAGAAGGCTTTATCCATACCTGCCGCTTATTCTCTTCTCGATTTTCGCACTCATCGCTATGATATGTAGTATCTGGATGCGAATGAGAATATTCGACTTCGTTTACTTCCTTCTGATAGGCCTGTTTGCTTGCTTTCTCGTATTTATGTGGATAGGTACCGATCACCATGTTACAAAGTACAACCTAAACCTACTGTGGGCTTTGCCAACACACGCCCTCTTTGCCTTTTCAATCTTAAAGAAATCGCGTCCACGATGGACTGCAATATACTTCGCCTCAACAGCCGTAGTTTCTCTACTGATACTCATCTTCTGGAAGATACTACCGCAGCAATTGAACATCTCGCTCATACCACTGATAGCGCTCTCGGCAGCGAGGGCTTTTGCTATCGTCAAAACTGAATTTCAAGTAACAAAACGATTAAATAATGTTAGATAACCGCACCCCAAATAAAAACTACTACATCGACGTATTGTTGCCCCTACCTATACCGAAAACCTTCTGCTATTCGGTATCCGACGAAAACGGAAAACGCTTGGAAATCGGAGTGCGTGTAGCCGTGCGTCTTGGCGACTGGAAGCTCTATTCCGGAATAGTAATAGCCATTCATGAAGTAAACCCCATCAAATTTATCCCCAGAGACATCACCGGAGCAATCGACGACAAACCTACGGTGGATCAAAATCAACTGAAACTCTGGGAATGGATCGCCTCATACTATCTATGTACCTTAGGAGAAGTAATGAGAGCCGCTTTGCCATCAGGACTAAAACTCGAAGGAGAAACTAAACTGATTCCGGGTCCAAGAATAGCGGAAATCATCAAACAAGCCCCAGCAAGTATCCTTGCCGTACCCAGCCTTCCAGCCCTTCCGGCCGCTCCCGACGCCGCCGCTCAACCGACGCTTCCTGAACTGTTCAGCGAATACGATGAGTTCGACAAGCGAGTTATACGATATGTCAGCAAGCGCGTCTCTACGCTGAACGAAGTCGTCGGCTCAAACACTCGAAGCAGCGCCGTTAGCAGAATCAAACAACTTATCGATAACGGCACACTCGCCGTAAAGGAAGAGGTTGGCAGTGCGTACCGTGTCAAGAACAAAGCCTTTATTCGGTTACACCCCGATATCCGCGACGAGAAGCAACTCGCAGACATACTCTCTTCCCTATCAAAAGCACCTAAGCAAGAACAACTTCTTCTGGCTTATCTCGGTACCTCGGAAGAATTCGACTGCGAAGACCCACCGGAAGTTCCAAAAGACGAACTCCTGAAGGAGCATGAACTTGATCACTCAGCGATGAAGGCTTGCGAGAAGAAGGGAATACTCATAACAGTCATGCGACAGATGAGCAGAATCCAAAGCAAGGCGACTGTCAAAAAGAAATTACCCGATCTGACTGCCGAACAGCAAACAGCAAAAGAAGAAATCCAAGCTTTCTTCGGACAAAAACCCGTGCTGTTGAGAGGCGTTACATCGTCGGGGAAAACCGAAATCTATATACATCTGATTGATGAACAACTCCGTCAAGGACGGCAATGCCTGTACCTGCTGCCCGAAATCGCACTCACCACCCAGATTATCGAACGACTTAGAAGCGTCTTCGGAAGCAAAGTGGGAGTGTATCACTCGCGATTCAGCGACGCCGAGAGAGTCGAAATGTATAATAACTTGATCGAACGCAAGTATTCGGACGATAAAGCGTACGTAGTGCTTGGGGTGCGCTCAGCAATCTTTTTACCCTTTACCGACCTGGGGCTGATTATAGTTGATGAAGAACACGAAATGTCATACAAACAGTACGAACCGGCGCCGCGATACAACGCGCGCGACTCGGCCGTTATGCTGGCCTCGATTCATGGAGCCGACATTCTGCTCGGCTCGGCTACCCCCGCTATCGAAAGTTACAGCAACGCTAAATCAGGAAAATACGGCCTGGTGGAACTTACAAAACGATACGGCGCGGCTCAATTACCCCAAGTGGAAGTAATCGACATGGTCAAGGCACGGAAGTCGAAGCAAGTAGTCTCCCACTTCTCGCAAAGCATGGTCGAAGCTATCAGAAACGCACTCGAAAGACGAGAACAGGTAATATTATTCCAGAATCGTAGAGGCTTCTCGCCCTTTGTCGAATGTAGCGAATGTGGTCATATTCCGCGTTGCCGCTTCTGCGATGTTAGCCTAACATACCATAAGCAACAGAACCTCCTCACCTGCCACTATTGCGGAATGCTCTCCGCCATGCCGCAGCAATGCCCCGAATGTGGCGGCAAAATGAAAGCGCAGGGATTCGGCACAGAGAAAATAGAAGACGACCTGGCGCTATTGCTCCCTGAAGCAAGAGTAGCCCGCCTCGACCTCGATGCAGCGAAAGCCAAGAACGCATACGAACGCATACTGCATGAGTTTGAAGCAGGAGAAGTGGATATACTCGTCGGCACGCAAATGATTACCAAAGGCCTCGACTTCGCTAACGTAAGCTTAGTAGGAATCATGAACGCCGACAATATGCTTGGATTCGTCGATTTCCGCGCATACGAGCGAGCCTTCCAACTCATGTCGCAAGTGGCAGGACGAGCCGGACGAAAAGACATACCCGGAAGAGTGCTGATTCAAACCTCGATGCCTAACAACCCCATCATCCGCCAAGTCGTAGAGCATGATTATCTCGGATTCTTCGCCTCACAGATAGAGGAACGGCGTCAATTCAACTATCCGCCCTATTCCCGATTAATTACCCTAACGCTGAAGCATGTCAAGAAGGAAACGCTCCTGTTTGCCACCAGCGCCATCTCGCCTATGATACGCTCTGCACTGTCGGCCAAGATAAGCGGCCCGCAGCCGCCTCCAATAGGACGAATACGCAACAAACACCTGATGTGCTTCAGAATAAAACTGAACCGCGATGCGGATCTCCAAGCGAATAAGCAATTACTACAAGACTGCTGCGACTCTTTCCTTAAAATGAAATCCAATCGATATGCCAGCGTGCAAGTAGTTATTGATATCGACCCCGTGTGATTTCTTTTGATAGAAGCAAAAAGCAGAAGGCAGAAAGCAGAAAAAGCAGAAGGCAGAAAGCAGAAGTCAGAACAATATGACACACATTCGATAGGATGCCTTTTACAGAGACGCCTCCACAACTCGTGGAGGCGTTTTCCGTAAAAGAAGGCACGATAGGTAATTACTCACGAATCCAAACTGCGTAGCAGTCCTTGCTCATGGCTCTTGGAATCCTGAATCCAAACTGACTATATCCACAGACCCGTCGCGATTTGCATCTAAAACCAACTGTGGTTCGTGCTCGGTGTGTTGGCACACACCGAGCAGATGCAGACGGGGATTCGTATGCGGTGTGTTGGCACACACCGAACAGATGCAGACAGGGGTTTTAAGCGCCGATATTTTTTGGGTTGGATATATATCTGTTCGCAAGGTGCAGTACTGATTTCTGGCTATTGATATTCTAAATCCAAACTGACTATATCCACAAACTCGTCGCGATTTGTATCTAAGACCAACGGGTATTCGTATGCGGTGTGTT
>JAITGD010000025.1 GCA_031280885.1 Prevotellaceae bacterium
AACGACCTTGCAAAAGATTCGCTTGACGAATGGATATATTATCTGAAAAACGATGTAATTCTCGACAATTTCAGAGCAAAAGGACTTCCTGAAGCACGCGAAATTCTGAAAGTTGATGCTCTTTCAAAAGAGGAACGCGCCGCTTATTATCACCATTTAGACATGATGTTGCTGGAAAGAAACGCCATTTCGGATTCAATAGACAAAGGACATTTTGAAGGTCGTGCCAAAGGTCGCGCCGAAGGTCTTGTTGAAGGACGTGCCGAAGGTCTTGTTGAGGGTCTTGCTAAAGGTCTTGCTAAAGGTCGTGCTGAAGGTCTTGCCAAAGGTCGTGCAGATGGGCTTGCAGATGGTCTTGCCAAAGGCGAAGCTGAGCGAAAGGCTCTGGAATCAGCCTTAGAAAAAGAAAAAGCCGAACGCGAAGCCCTTGAAGCCGAAATTAAACGACTTAAAGACATTTTTTAGACATTTGGACATTTTTTAGACATTTAGATGTATAATTTTTAATTGAAAAAAGCCAGCCTGCGTAGCGTCTTGGTTCTTGGTTCTTGGAATCCTGAATCATTCTTGCATAGCTGTCTTGGTTCTTGAAATCCTGAATCATTCTTAATTAACATGGTAGTATCATTTTGGAGATTGTGGTGTTCGATTGCGGCTTTTATTCTGATTGGCCTCGCATCGATACAGGCTCAGGATAGAACATTCTGGTTTGTTGTTCCCGATTTGGCCTATCAAAGCAATAGCGGTAGCGAAACGGTGGACAGACCGGTGTTTTTTGTCATAAGCACAGGCGCGGAAGCTGCTACTGTTGTTATGTCGATGCCGGCAAACTCAATAAACTTTTCGGCGCGGACATTCAATATCGCCGCCAATTCGTCGGAACGAGTAGTTTTCAATAGTGCGAGCGAGATGGCGTCAATAGAAAACAGCGTGCTTGACGCTACTTGCGGAGTGAAAAATAATAAAGGCGTGCTTTTTACCTCAAGCGCTGAGGTAACGATATACTATCAAGTTGATTCACCTAATTCAAAAGATATTTTCACACTCAAAGGCTCGAAGGCATTGGGGCTGGATTTTTACACTCCGTTTCAAACGCGATGGAACAGCAGTCCCAATCATAACGACGCATATCCACAGTTTCATATTGTAGCTACTGAAAATAATACTACGGTGAATATCCTTCCAAAGGCAAACATTGTAGGCACAAATGCCGGAGTGTTGAAAACGGTGATACTGAATCGTGGCGAGACCTTTGCCGCACGAGCGAGAAATGCTTCTCTTCGTCTTGACGGATCGAGGGTTACATCCGATAAGCCTGTGGGAGTGGTGGTGGCCGACGATGAAATGCAGGCCGACGGCGCTCTGGATCTGGGCGGCGACCAGATAGTGCCGGTATCGTGCTTAGCAACAAATCATGTGCTTATACGCGGATTTACGTTTGATGCGTATGGCGATTACATTTATATCTTAGGAACAAGACCGAATACGCAGATATTCTTCGACAGCGACCCTACGGTGCAAAGAACAATCCAGGCGGGCGAAACCTTCGAAATGAAAATGGATAATAACACGCTTACCCGCTATATCCGTAGCAGCGAGCCTGTTTATCTTTATCAGGTTTCGGGCGTTGAGGACGAACTTGGCGCTGCGCTTGTGCCGGGGATGTATTCCATCAATTCGCGACGGATATCCTTGTACACAGGAGCTTCCGGGCCGGAAATTAGCGACTATCTTTTCCTTCTTGTACGTAGCGGCAACGAAGGCAATTTCTTGCTGAACGGCGAATCGGGAAAGATTAATGCGTCGAGTTTCAGCGCTATATCCGGACTTCCGGAGTGGAAATACGCACGTATCGACGTCAGCAATGCGATAAGGCCGTCTTCCGTTAATGTGGTTGAAAACATACACGGAGCTTTCGCTTTGGGATATTTCCGCAATGCGAACAACAAGTCGGCTTTGTATGGATATTTATCGATGTTTGGCCAGCTCGAACTTCCCGATACGACGCAGGCCTGTCGCGGACAAGAACTTACTTTGGATGCCGGCTATGCAAAATCGTACAAGTGGTGGAAAAGCGGCGAGCCGAGCCGCGTCCTTTCCACTGAGGCAATATATAAGGTTCCGGCCAACGAAACAGGCTGGTACTGTGTGCGTGTCGAGCAGGATCCTTTTCAGGTAATCGATTCTACTTACGTCAAAATAGAGGAATTTAACGCTCTTGCCAATATTCCCGTCCTGTTCAAGGTCGGAACTCCGCAGGATTTCTCGGTGAGCCTTGCTCAGGAAACAGACAAATCGTATTCGTGGACTTTCTCGGGAGCTACGACCGAAACTTCTTCGACGCCTAATCCTTCGGGAATAGTGTGGCCGGAAGCAGGCGAGGCAAACCTCAGTCTGACAATAAGAAATAATCGATTGCATTGCGATACTGTAATTACACGAAAATTAATAGTTTATGGCACGAAAGACACAACGGTATGTCTCGGCACAGAGCTTAGCCTGTCGCCACTCGAAAACGGCGTTCATGCAGAGGTAAGGTGGTATTCCGATAGTCCTTATTCCACTCTGATTCACACAGGTGAAAGCATTACGTTTCGCGCCGCATCAGCAGATACGGTTCTTTATTTCATCATACGCTCAGAAGGAGAGGAGGTGAAAGATAGTGTCAAAATATCAGCAATAAACCCTCCGACGGTCAAAGCAATGAGCGATACGCTAATCTGTTACGGAGATGCGATATTTCTGCATGAGGAATACGACGCTTCTTCGATTGCATGGAACGTCGAAAGGAGAGAAATACGTCCGAAGTTTACTGAGGATTATATCGTTACAGCCAGCCGTCGTCCTTGTCCCGACGTGCGCGACACGGTAACTATTACGGTCAATGATTCGCTGTACATCAGTCCCGACGCGCTGCCTGCTCATCAGAAAGGAGCGCCATATTTGCAGCAACTAACAAGCAATGCAGCAAATCCATTCTTTGTTTCGCACGATTTGCCCGAAGGATTCACAATGAGCAACGATGGCGAAATCAATAAAATAGCGCTCAATGCCAAAATGCAGGATACAAAATTCACCGTAACCATAACCGACGATTACGGCTGCGAACTTGTTAAAGAATACGAGCTTGTAGGCCAGCTTTTTGTTCCTGAAATATTTACACCCGATAATGACGGAGTAAACGACCGTTTTATGAAAGGATTTAGCTTGATTATCTACGACCGGCTGGGAATTAAAATCTTCGAGGGCGACGACGGCTGGGATGGAACGTGTAAAGGTCAAGCAGTTCAGCAGGATACATATTTTTATATTTTGAATTATACTGACGACGACGGCGCAAAAGCCAAACTTCAAGGGCCAATTACAATAGTGAGGATGTAAATGTATCGACCTACGCATCGATAAATCCTTTTTTGCTCATCTTAGCTTTCCAATAGTCTAAAAGTCTAACAGTCTAAAAGTCCAATAAAAAGTCAAACAGTCCAAAAGAAGTCGAAAAATAATACTATATTTGCATCAATTTTCAGGCACGCATGTCGGGAAACTCTACAAAGAGTGTCGGTGTGTGCAAAAGCATTTAATATTAGTCGGATGTATTCATCAAACGAACTTAAAGAATTAGTAGAGAGATCGCTCAAAGGGATATTGCATCCCGAAGGACCTTCGGAACTATATGCGCCGGTGTCTTACAGCCTTTCGGTAGGCGGCAAAAGAATCAGACCGGTACTCGCCTTGCTGGCTTGTAACATGTTTACTGATCACATTACAGATAAGTGCGTTCTGCCAGCCATAGGTCTGGAAATGTTCCACACTTTCACTCTGGTGCATGACGATATCATGGACAAGGCAGACATGAGACGCAATCAAGCTTCGGTTCATAAAAAATGGAATAGCAACATTGCCATACTTTCGGGCGACGCTATGTGTATAGACGCATACAGGCTTATGTGTCAAGCAGAAATATCTAAATTGCCCGAAATATTGGCCTGCTTCAACAAAGCGGCCTTGAATGTGTGCGAAGGACAGCAATACGACATGAACTACGAGGCAAAATCCTCTATCACCGAAAACGATTATCTGAAAATGATAGAATTGAAAACCGGTAAATTGATTGCCGTCGCAGCGCAGATAGGAGCAATTCTCGGAGGAGCTTCGACGCCGGATGTGGACAAACTCTACAAAGTGGGTCTGAATCTCGGAATGGCATTTCAAATTCAGGATGATGTGCTGGATACTTATTCGGATTCAAAAAAGCTGGGTAAAGACGCCGGATTGGATATTGCTCATAATAAAAAGACTTATCTGCTGATTTCGGCTATTCGTCTGGCTGCGGGCGAACAGAAAAAACAGCTGAATATACTGCTCAAACCAAATACGGAAATCGACCCGAAAGAAAAGTATTTAGCCGTCAAATCAATTTACGACGAGCTTAAAGTCAGAGATTTGGCCGAAGCCAAAATAAAAGAATACTTCTCGAAAGCCGCCTCCGAATTGAATGGAGTAGGAGCAAAACCGGAACGAAAACAGGCAATGGAAGAATTTGTCAATCAACTTATAACACGTCAAAGCTAAAAGAGCAAATCAATGGAAAAATTGTTCAGCAAATTGTGCATCGATATATTCAGGCAATCAATCGACGATTATCATGTTACGGACAATGTGGATAGCGTGATTAAAAATCCTTATACACACCCGAATATCGAATATTATCTGTATCTGAAAAACACTATCGACACAGTGCAGTGGCATTTGGAAGATATTATCCGCCGTCCGGACATCGACCCTGTGGAAGCGTTGAAAATCAAAAGACGAATCGACAAATCAAATCAAGATAGAACCGATTTGGTAGAGCTAATCGACAGTTGGTTTCTCGATAAATACAAGGATGTAAAGCATTTACCGGAAGTTACCATCAATACTGAAACTCCGGCATGGGCTGTGGACAGATTGTCGATACTCACTCTGAAAATATATCACATGCGTTGCGAAACCCTGCGTGCCGACGCTTCTCGGGAACATATCGAAGCATGTAAACAAAAACTTAAAGTGCTGGAAGAACAGGAAAACGACCTGTCGCAGGCTATCGACAGCCTTATCAGCGATATAGCCGCTGGCCGAAAGTATATGAAAATATATAAACAAATGAAAATGTACAACGATCCGGCCTTGAATCCAGAACTTTACGGAAAATAATTGATGGGCGAAAACGAATTGACTTTGACCACTCCCGCCTTGCTGTTTTCGGCATTGTCGTTGCTTATGCTGGCTTTTACAAACCGATTTCTGGCTCTGGCTCAACTTGTTCGCAATGTTCATGCCGAATACAAAACAAATCCCGACAAGATTCTTCATTCTCAAATCCGCAATCTGCGCAAGCGATTACGACTGATTCGCGATCTTCAAGTCGCCGGTATCGGAAGTCTGCTTTTATGCGTAGTTTGCATGTTTTTGGTGTATGTCGGATACAAAGCCGCCGCAACCATGGTATTCGGCGTAGCTCTGATGTTGCTGATTATTTCGTTGATAATGACCATCTGGGAAATACTAATATCCATCCACGCCCTGAATTACCGCCTCAGCGACGTAGAGGAATTTCAAGAAGAATCAAGATTTCAGGAGCCAAGAGCCAAGACTTCAGGACGGTAAACGTCTTGTGGAATCAAGATTTCAAGAACCAAGAGCCAAGACTTCAGGACGGTAAACATCTTGTGGAATCAAGATTTCAAGAATCAAGAGCCAAGACTTCAGGACGGTAAGCATCCTCACTCCAAACGTCCTGACTCTTGGTTCTTGAAATCTTGGTTCTTGAAATCTTGGTTCTTGAAATCTTGGTTCTTGGCTCTAAGAACGTGCCTTTTCCCGCCGATGCCGGATAGTCGTTCGACTTTAAAACCGGCTGCTCTCAATGCCTGTTTTACTGTTCCTTTCGACGAATAAGTCAGCAATATTCCCTGCGGGACTAAAGTTTTGCGCAGAGCCTCGAACACTTCCTGCGTCCACATTTCGGGCTGTGTATTAGGCGAAAAGGCGTCAAAATAAATTATATCGAAATCTTTTCCTGTTTCGCCGGCAAGGTAAGTTGCAAGGTCGAGATGCAGTTTTTGGAAACGGAAATCGTCAAGAAAATGAATTTCGTTCCATGTAAGTTTGTGAAGATAGGCAAAATCCTGAATTTCACATTCAAGCACATCGGCATAATTCAGCTGAGCGATTGTTTTTTCGGCAACAGGAAAGGCCTCTATCGTTTCAAAATAAACCTTGAGTTTGCGTTTGCGGGCTTCGAGCATGGCGAGCAGCACGTTCAGTCCTGTGCCGAATCCGATTTCGAGTATTCTGAAATTATCTTTGGATGCAAAATACTCAAAACCTGCATCGACAAACACATGCCGAGATTCCTGTACCGCTCCGCGTAGCGAGTGATAACTTTCGCCCAATTGATTATTGTACAAGGTATGAGAGCCATCGTCGGTAAATTCTATTTTTGTAAACATGCACAAAATTACAGATTATTTGTACTTTTGTCTCGTGCGAGTTGCGATGCGTGTGCAACAGCGCTTGATACGAAAAATAAATACTATGCTTAATAAAATAGCTTTGTCGCTGTACAAAAAGCGTTTACAAAGCGCCGACGCTTTCAGAAAAAACCCCGGCGCAGCCCAGCAAAAAGTATTCCGTTCCCTGCTCGAAGCCGGACAACAAACGGAATACGGCACGAAATACGGCTTCTCAAAAATCAAAAGTATAGACGATTACCTGCGGCAAACGCCGGTGGTCGATTACGGCGACTTGAAACCTTACATAGATAGAATGCGTGCCGGCGAAAAAAATATCCTCTGGAACACTGCTATACAATGGTTTGCAAAATCGTCGGGAACGACGGCGGCAAAAAGCAAATTCATTCCCGTGAGCAAGGAGTGCCTGCGCGATTGTCATTTCAGCGGATTGCGCGACGTAACTTTGCAATATCTCCTGCGATATCCCAACTCTAAACTGCTCGGCGGAAAATCATTGACGCTTGGCGGCAGCCACGTGCCCGACGAATCGCAAAGCGGAGTAAAATACGGAGATCTCTCTGCTGTGATGATTCAAAATACGCCATGGTATATCGAACCGATTAGAGTGCCGTCGCGAAAAACTGCCCTCATTGCCGATTTCGATAAAAAAACCGAAGAAATAGCTCGACAGGCAATCAAACAGAAAATAGTCAGTTTTGCAGGAGTGCCATCATGGAATCTTGTGCTAATGAAGCGAATACTCGATTATGCCGGAAAAAATAACCTGATCGAACTTTGGCCTGATTTGGAAGTCTTTTTTCACGGAGGAGTGGCTTTTGGCCCATACCGAGAACAGTTTCAGAAAATAATCCCTTCGGAACAAATGCGTTACATGGAAACATACAACGCATCCGAAGGATTTTTTGCCTTACAGGACGAACCGACGGATAGCGCGATGCTTCTGCTTGCCGATAATGGTGTGTTTTACGAATTTATGCCGACCACAGAACTCGGCAAAGCCTTTCCTAAAGCCTTTACTATGAACGAGGTGAAAACAGAGGTAAACTATGCTGTGATTATAACTACCAACGCCGGTTTATGGCGTTATTTGATAGGCGATACGGTGAAATTCGTCTCGCTGTATCCGCACAAAATAAAAATTACAGGACGTACAAAGCACTTTATCAATGTGTTTGGCGAAGAACTTATAGTCGATAACGCCGAAGTTGCCCTCTCGAAAGCCTGCGATGTTACGGGCGCTGTGATAACGGAATACACTGTTGCTCCAATCTTTATGGACGCTGAAACAGCCAAAGGCGCTCACGAATGGCTGATTGAATTTGAAACGCCTCCAAACGATTACGAACAATTCGCAAATATCTTAGACGCAGCCCTCTGCGAAGTAAATTCGGATTACGAAGCCAAACGTGATAGAGACACAACTCTGAAACGACTGAAACTAACAGTCTTGGATAAAGGAACTTTCTACGAATGGATGCGTCGTCGAGGAAAAATCGGCGGACAAAACAAGGTGCCGCGAATGAGCAACTCGCGAGAATACGCAGAAGAACTAATTGCTTAGAACCAAGATAGCAAGACCCAAGAGCCAGGACGTTTTGACGGTCATATAGGGGCATGGCGCGCCTGGCCACTACAATGCGTATTCTTTCCAAACGTCCTGATTCCTGCAATCTTGGTTCCAAAAGTCTTGGCTCTTGTAATTTTGGTTCCAAAAAATCACTTCGCCATCATTGCTGCTAAGGCTATTGAATTAAGTTTTGTTTCGATAGTGTCGCCGCGCGACGAAAGCACGCAAGGAGCTTTTGCTCCGGCCACTATTGCAGCAAGTTGAGCGTTAGTGAATTTGCCGATAGTTTTATAGAAAGTATTGCCGGCTTCGATATTCGGAAATAGCAGGCAATCAGCGTCGGCGGCTACCGGGCCTCCCACTTTCTTGATTTCGGCCGATTCCTTATCTATTGCCACATCAACAGCTAAAGGCCCGTCGATATAAGCATTTTTGATCTGTCCGCGTTCGCCCATTTTGGAAATAATTGCTGCATCGACGCAAGCCTGCATCGCGGGCGACATTTGCTCAGTTGCCGCAATAACAGCCACTTTTGGCTTTTCGATACCCAAGGCTCTCGCCGTATTGATAAGGTAATTGCAGATAGCGATTTTTTGATGCAAATCGGGCGCGGGAATAACGGCAATATCGCCGAATACCAGCATCTTTCCGTATGCTGTGGTACTCATCAGCGACACATGGCTTAGCACAGCTTTTGGCGGAAGCAGGCCTGTCTCCTTGTTAAGAATGGCTCGCATATACTTATCGGTACTGCACAAGCCTTTCATCAGCAAATCGCCCTCGCCCTTGTTTACGAACTCCACCGCTTTAAATGCGGCTTTGGTTTCGTCGGCTTCCTGAACGATGTGGAATTTGCAGCAGTCGATCTGTTCTTGTTTGCAAACAGCCTGAATAGTAGCGGTGTCGCCCACCAGAGTAGCATCAACTATGCCGGTATCAACAGCCATACTTACAGCGCCTATAGTATGCGAATCGTTGGCATAGGCGGCCACCAAACGTTTTTTTGGCTTCGATTTCAAAAGCTCAAAAATTTGATAAAAAGAAGTTACCATTTTATGAATTATGAATTATGAATTATGAATTATCTGTCCAAAAATCCAACAGTCTAATAGTCCAAAAGTCTAATAGTCTAACAGTCCAACAGTCTAATTAGCTAATTTTGCGGTATCTATAGCGATAACAAGTTCTTCGTTTGTTTCGGCCAGCACGAGTTTTAGTTTCGATTGCGGCGTACTTATTATAGCATCATTTCGACGGTTATCGTTTGCTGTCGGATCGATTTCGGCGCCGAGGTATCCCAGATAGCTTGATATTCCGGCGCGTACTTCGGAATCGTTTTCGCCGATTCCTCCGGTGAACACCACCATATCTACACCATTCATAGCTGCGGCGTATGCTCCGATGTACTTGACCATGCGATAGATAAACATGTCGATTGATAGTCGAGCGCGTTTGTTACCCTCGCCGCAGGCTGTCCACAAGTCGCGCACATCCGAAGAAACGCCTGATATTCCGGCCAATCCGCAGTTTTTATTCATAAAAGCATTGATTTCGGCGGAGGTTTTGTGCTCTATTTCTTGCAGATATGTTATTACGCCGCCGTCGAGATCGCCGCAACGTGTTCCCATCATCACGCCTTCGAGTGGAGTGAATCCCATTGAAGTATCCACCGAAAGTCCTTTGTTGATGGCTGTTACAGATACTCCATTGCCCATGTGGCAGGTTATGATTTTCGATTGTTCGAAATCAAGGCCTGTCATTCGGCAGGCTTTTTCGGCCACGAATTTGTGGCTTGTGCCGTGAAATCCGTAGCGACGAATTCTGTATTTCTCGTAATATTCGTAAGGAATGGCATACAGATACGCTTTTTCGGGGATGCTTTGGTGGAACGAGGTGTCGAACACTGCTACCTGCGGCACTTTGGGAAGGAGTTTTTCCATCGACAATATTCCTTTCAGATTGGCCGGATTGTGCAGTGGAGCAAGTTCTGCGCATTTTTCGATATCGATTTTAGCGCGTTCATCAACCACCACGCTGCCCGAGAAGTACTCGCCTCCATGGGCTACGCGATGTCCGACGGCGTCGATATCGTTGATGTGTTTAAGCACGCCATGCTCGCTGTCGGTCAATGCATCCAGAATAGCATTGACTCCTACGGAGTGGTCGGCGTATGCTTTTTTTAGCTCGTAAACGGCTTTGCCCGTGGGCTTGTGTACGAGAAGGCCTTCGGGTAAGCCGACACGTTCGACTATGCCTTTAGCCAGTACTTTACTTTCGTCGCAGTTGTTCGACATGCTCAGCAGCTGATACTTAATTGACGAACTCCCGCAGTTTAAAACAAGAACATTCATTCGGAATCGGTAATAAAAACAAGATATTTACTAATATCCCGTTGATTAAACTTCTAATAAAACATGTCAAAGGTAATGATAAATTATTTATACGCGCTCGAACTGCGATAATTTTTCTTAAACACCACTATTCCAGCGATTCACAATACTGCATTAGCTTGCGTAAATCGGCTTCGAGTTTGAAATTTGTCTCATGTTCAAGCACAAAATCGTCAATTTCCTTCGAGAATTTTCCATACATCTTGACAAAGCCGCGACGGTTGGCCGGTTCTACCTTGCTTTCAGCCAGATGGAAGCGTTTGGTGTACTCTTTCTGTCGCACCAACCAGAAACTGCTATCCACTGCCATACTTACGCCCTCGGGCATGGGGCCGTTGGATTCGAGCTGCTTATCGAGCTTATCCTTAGAAACAGCTTTCGTTCCGGGATTTGTCTTCACCGTTGCGCGGACTTTCAGCGCGAGTACAGCTCTGTCGCCATCCATAAGGATTTGTCCAAGCTCGCCATCCAAAGGAATAAACTGCGTCCCGCTGATACTGAGATACTCAACCTCCTCCGAAATAGTTACCGATTTCCGCCGATTACCTTCGTTCATCATCATACGTCCGGTAAGCAGATTATAGTTCATATATGCTTTAACCACAGAGCCTTCCTTGTAATACACTGTCCCCGATTCGAAGCGAGGCATCAAGTACTGCGGCTGCGACAATAGCGGCAAGCAGCAAAAACTTAATAATGATAATAATGATATTGTTCTCATATTTGCATTTTAATTAATATCCAACAGTCTAAAAGTCCAACAGTCCAACAGTCCAACAGTCTAAAAAAAGTCCCCCTTCATCGGTTCAACGTGAATTGTAACATGAGTATCGGCGCCGAATCTATCTCGCAGTTTTCGTTCGATTTCGCGAGTAACCTCATGCGCTTTTTCCACCGTTTCGTCGCCCGGAAGACGCACGTGCATCTCTATGGCTACACGATTGCCTATCTTTCTGGTACACAGATTGTGAACATCTTTTGCTCCGGTAGTTTCAGCGAGAGACTTTATTTCGTCTTTTGTTTCTTTTGATAGTGAACCTTCGAGCAATTCGCCGGCGCTTCGGATGATCAATCCAACGGAAGCCTTAACCACGAAAACGCTGACCACTACGGCTGCTATCGGGTCAAGCACAGCCCAGCTATCTCCGAGAACGATTGCTCCGGCAATGCCCAGCGTAGTGCCTATCGACGAAAAAGCGTCGGAACGGTGATGCCAAGCATTGGCCAGCACTGCCTCGCTGCCCAGCCGGCGACTTGTGGCGGCAGTGTAGCGATACAGCCATTCTTTGATAACTATCGACACAAGAGCCACAACGAGCGCTACAAGCTTCGGACGCCCAGTCGCTTCGCCACAGATGAAATCGACAATATGCTCGCTTCCAGAATAAAAAATGCCCGTGCCGACAGCGGCCAACGACAAGCCGATAAGCAGAGTCGCCGCCGTCTCGAACTTCCCGTGTCCGTAGGAATGGCTTTCATCGCGTGGTTTCGACGCAAGACCTACAAAGGCTATAACAACCACATCAGTAAGGAAATCCGACAAAGAATGAACCGCATCGGCCACCATAGCAGCGCTGTTACCTGCTATTCCTGCCGCTAATTTTATCACAAGCAAGCCGGCGTTGGCCACCGCTCCGATACCCGTTACTCTGTAGATTTCCTTTTTACGATTCATTTACAACTGATTCCAACTGAAAGCTGCTTTTGTATCCGACGCAAAAGTATAAAAATTCTTTTGGACTTCTTTTGGACTGTTGGACTTTTGGACTTTTGGACAGCCGTCTTAGCTCTTGCAATCCACTTCTTACTCAGTCCAAAAGTCTAACAGTCCAAAAGTCTAAATTGCGTGCCGCGCTTGCTTCTCACACGAAAACCGATGGCAAGAATCATGTCCAAACTATAAAAAGTTACCTTGTAATTCTTGCCGTCGGCAGCAGTTGTTAAGTAATTCTTAATAACTGAATTTGCATCCAATTCCTTTTCATCCAATATATTAATGATATGCCAGCTGACATTTTGCTTCGAGGTGTCAAAAAGTTCTGCGAGCATTTATATTTTTGATAACCTCGTTTCAGATAAGTTTGTATCTTTGCGCCGTATTTACTAAAGGATCAAAATAAAATGTCAAAACAAGCGCTTTTCATCGATCGCGATGGAACCATTATTGTAGAGCCGGCGGAGGATTTGCAGGTGGACAACCTCGAAAAACTTGAATTTCGCGCCGGTGCAATTACCGCTCTTGCGGCTATCGCCCGACTGGATTTCGAGCTTGTACTCGCTACAAATCAGGATGGACTTGGAACGGACGCTTTTCCGGAAGCCGATTTCTGGCCTGCTCATAATAAAATGCTGAAGACACTGGCCGGCGAAGGAATTGTCTTTGCAGAACAATTGATTGATCGTAGTTTCGAACATGAAAACAGCCCGAAACGAAAGCCGCAAATCGGAATGTTCGGAAAATTCCTAACAGAAGATTATAATCTACCAAAATCCTTCGTTATTGGCGACAGAATCACAGATATACTGCTGGCAAAAAACCTTGGATCTCGCGGAATTTTAATGCAAGCAAAAGAAATCGGAACCCAAATGCTACAGGAAGCAAATCTTCTGGACGTCTGCGTATTGACTACCGACAGCTGGAGCGAAGTTTCCGAGTTCCTGAGAACCGAAGAACGAACCGCTGAAATCAACAGAAATACCTCTGAAACACAAATTTCGGTCTTCATCGATCTCGACGGTCGCCGAAAATCAGCAATAAGCACTGGATTAGGCTTTTTCGACCACATGCTATGGCAAATTGTCCATCATGCGGGAATCAGCATGTCAATAGAAGTTAAAGGTGATCTCCATGTGGATGAACACCATACCATCGAAGACGCTGCGATAACTATCGGAGAAGCAATCCATCGGTCGCTTGGGTCGAAGAGGGGCGTCGAAAGATACGGCTATGCACTACCAATGGACGACTGCGATGCGTTTGCTCTCCTGGACTTCGGCGGACGTATTGACTTCCAATGGCGTGCAACATTCAGTAGAGAAAAAATAGGAGACGTACCTACGGAAATGTTTCCACACTTCTTTAAGAGTTTAACTCATGCGGCGCATTGTAATCTGCACCTCGCAGCAATCGGTGATAATGAACATCATAAGATAGAAGCTATATTCAAAGCCTTCGCGCGTGCCTTGCGTTGCGCAATACGCCGCGACCCTTTCTCGATGGAATTGCCAACAAGTAAAGGCGTGATATGGTAGCTGTTATAGACTATGATTGCGGAAACCTCCGCTCGGTAAGCAACGCGCTCGCGAGGCTGCGCTGCGAACACCGCATCACCAGAGATGAATCCACCGTCCGTTCTGCCTCGCACATAATCCTGCCAGGCGTCGGAGCCGCTTCATCAACAATGAAATCCCTCAAAAATACAGGCTTAGACAAGCTGCTGCCTCAACTCTCGCAGCCCGTACTTGGAATCTGCATCGGGATGCAGCTAATGTGCCGGTTCAGCGAAGAAGGAAACGTGCAATGTCTCGGAATCTTCGAGGCCAACGTGCAGCGACTTGTTGTACCCGACGGATTTAAGGTGCCGCACATGGGATGGAATACCGTCGTTCAATGCAGCTCGCCGCTCACCGAAGGAATTGCCGATGGCGCATACTTTTACTTTGTACATTCATACGCGCCAACGCCCGAAAAACACAGCGCAGCGCTAACTTACTACGGAAATCCTTTTAGCTCGATATTGCAGAACGCCAACTTCTTCGGTACGCAGTTCCATCCCGAAAAAAGCGGAGCCGCCGGAGAACGACTACTCGCTAATTTCATTAAACTATGATAGAAATTATTCCTGCGATGGACCTTATCGACGGGCGATGCGTCCGTCTATCGCAAGGAGACTACTCAAAAAAAACAATTTACAGCGAAAATCCCCTCGAAATCGCTACAATGTACGAAGCGCACGGCGTCCAAAGGCTACATCTGGTAGATTTGGACGGCGCAAAAGCCGGAAAAATAATCAATCACCGAATACTCGAAAAGATTGCTACTCGAACCTCTATTACAATCGATTTCGGGGGAGGGCTGAAAGGCGACGACGACCTTAGAATCGCTTTTGAGTGTGGAGCGCAGATGGTTACCGGTGGAAGTATCGCTGTAAAAAATCCCGCATCATTCCAAAAATGGATCGACCGTTATGGAGAACAAGCTATTATACTCGGAGCAGATTGCCGAAAAGGTAAAATAGCAGTGGCAGGATGGATAGAAGATACCGAACTCGAAGTGGCGTCATTTATAGACAGTTGGAGAAAACGTGGAATATCCAAAGTAATTTGTACAGACATCGCAAAAGATGGTATGATGGGCGGTGCGAACTTGGATCTGTATCGCGAAATCATCCGAAGTAACCCAGATATATATCTGATAGCCAGCGGTGGAGTTGGTAGTGTGTCGGACGTCGAGCGTCTGGCCGAAGCAAACATTCCGGCGGTGATAGTCGGAAAAGCGCTATACGAAGGAAAAATCAGTTTACAGCAAATCGCAAAATTTCTATGTTAGCAAAACGAATTATTCCCTGCTTAGACGTCAAAGACGGTGCAACAGTTAAGGGAATTAACTTCCTAAGCCTCCAATCGGTAGGCGATCCGGTAGAACTTGGACATAAATACGCAAACGAAGGCGCCGACGAACTTGTTTTTCTCGACGTCAGCGCAAGTTTCGAGGGACGTAAAACCTTCGCTGACTTGGTTGTACGCATCGCCGAGAGAATAAACATTCCCTTTACGGTCGGCGGAGGTATTTCCTCCTTAGACGACGCCGCTCGGCTGCTCGTTGCAGGAGCCGACAAGGTGAGTATCAACAGCGCTGCCGTCAATCGCCCTGATTTAATCGACGAAATTGCACTACGTTACGGCAGCCAATTTGTTGTTGTAGCCATTGATGCAAAAACTGTCGATGGCCGCTGGACTGTTACTACGCACGGAGGTAAACGTCTCACCGACCGCGAATTATTCAGCTGGGCAAAAGAGGCTGAAGCGCGTGGCGCAGGCGAAATTCTGTTCACCTCGATGGATCATGATGGTACAAAAGGCGGATATCCATGCTCGACATACGCCCGTTTGTGCGAAAGCCTCTCCATACCCGTAATCGCTTCAGGGGGAGCTGGCTCTGTTGATGACGTCGCACGGGTACTGACGCTCGGAAAGGCCGACGCAGCCTTAGCCGCAAGCATCTTCCACTACGGCGAAATACCAATACCAACGCTGAAGCAAGCCCTCATAAACAAGGGCATAAACATAAGAACATAAGTACATTCATTTAAAATATATAGTGATATGAAAACAACGCTACAGTTCGACGAGCTGAATCAGGCCAAAAACGCCGACGGGCTAATCCCTGCTATCATTCAGGACGACAGTACGCTGGCTGTTCTGATGCTCGGATACATGAACCGCGAAGCATTCGACCGCAGCTTGGCCGAAAAACGTGTAACTTTCTACAGTCGTACCAAACAACGGCTGTGGACAAAGGGCGAAACAAGTGGGAATTACATGCAGATAGTATCTATTGAGGCCGATTGCGACTCGGACGCCTTACTCATACGGGTGATTCCTCATGGACCCGTCTGTCATCGAGGCACGCAGAGCTGTTTTTGCGACGATAAGGTCGAGGGCTTCATACGCCGTTTGCAAAAAGTGATACAAAGCCGTCATATCGACATGCCGCCAAGCTCTTACACTACCTCTCTCTTTACGAAAGGCGTAGCGAAGATAGCACAAAAAGTAGGCGAAGAGGCGGTGGAAACCGTTATAGAGGCAGTAGCCGGAAATCGCGAGGCTATGCTCTATGAAGCAGGCGATTTAGTGTATCATCTCTTGGTTCTGCTCGAAGCTACAGGATGTTCAATTGCAGATATCGAACAGGAGTTGGCTAAGCGACATAGAATATCCTGAATTTATTGGCAGGAAAACACAGATTGGCACAGAGTTTCGATTCTGTGCCAATCTGTGTTTTTGTTTCTTGATGGTATATAGCATTTTCTCCATCTAAAAAATCTGCGTCCGCATATAAAAAAGTTTTTCTTATGATGAATGTTTAATGAAATATATGGAATTTAAATAAAGCTGCTGTATGCGTACAACGCGACGTCAAAAAACACAAAAAATATCACGCTGGCGTATTGTACGCCGGTCGGAGCTGAGCAAAATCTCTGCCTGGCGTAATGTACGCCGGTCGGAATTTAGTAAAATCTCTGTCTGGCGTAGCGTACACCGGTCGGAATTTAGTAAAATCTCTATCTGGCGTAATGTACGCCGGTCGAAAACTTGCAAAAATACATCCGGCGTAAGCTACAGCAGTCGGAAATTATCGAAAATACCTTTGGCGTACCTTACAGCAGTCGAAAACTTGAGGAAGTAACGCTGGTGCGCGCATACAACGGTCGGAATTTAGTAAAAAGTCCCTCCGGCGTACCTTACACCAGCGGCAATATTTATAAAAAAGCGACTGATGTAGTGTACATCAGTCGTAAATTTATTTATGTTCCGGTTAGCTTATGATTAATTAACCGGCGTATTTATATTTCCTCTGATGGAGTTTCGTTTTCTATTGATTTTGATGATGGTTCGGCGATTAGCTCTGCTTTTCCCGCTTCGATTCTGAAGAGTTTATAGTCTGTTGCAGTCTTTTCGAGCAGGCGATCAAGTCGGTTTTTATTGCTATCGGTCAGAAATATCTGGCCAAAGCCATTTCCGACAACCAGCGTAATCAACCTCTCGACCCTTCCGGTGTCTAATTTGTCGAAAATATCGTCGAGCAATAGGATAGGAGAGAATCCGGCGTGTTGCTTTATGATATGAAATTGAGCCATTTTCATTGCGATGAGGTATGTCTTTTGCTGCCCCTGCGAACCGGCATAACGGACGGCTCGCCCGTCGATTTCCATGCCAAGATCATCGCGATGAACGCCCGTCGTAGTATGTTGCATGAAGAGATCTCTATCGAGACTTTCTTCCAGCAATTCAGCCAGCCGTCCGCGACTTAAATCGGAGCGATACAGCAGGTTCGGCGATTCCTTACTGTCGGATATCGAGGCGTAAACTTCGCGGAAAGTCGGCGTAAAGGCTTGGATTAGCGCTGCGCGTTTTTCGTAGATCACTTGGCCTGAGTTCGAGAGGCTTTCGTTGAGTATTTTCAGCAGTTCGCTGTCGATATTGCCACTTTTCAGCAGTTTGTTACGCTGCGCAATCGTGTGATTGTATTTGAGTAGCGCGTTCAGATAGTCTCTGTCGGTCTGAGCGATAACTGCATTGAGAAACTTTCGTCTCTCTTCTCCGCTGTCGCTTATCAGCGAAGTATCCGAAGGGGTGATTATAACTATTGGGATGTGTCCGATGTGTTCCGATAGGCGCTCGTACTCTTTGACATTCAGCTTAAAAGATTTTTTACCGTTACGTTTCACTCCGCATGATACCGTGATTTCTTCCTGACGGTGGTCGTATATTCCTTTGATAATAAAATACTGTTCTTTGTCGCGAATATTTGCGGTATCGCCTGTCTTGAAATGACTTTTGCACATCGAGAGGTAGTAGATACTATCGAGCAGATTAGTTTTGCCTTCGCCATTATCTCCGGCGAAGCAATTCAGCACCGGCGAGCAGTCGATTTCAATTTCTTCGATATTTTTAAAGTCCGTAAGAGCGAGATGTTTTAAGTACATTGTCAGCGTATTGAGGTCTCAGAGGAGTACATTATCGGCGAAGCTGAAGTATTGTGCATCGGCTATAATTATGTGGTCGCTTAGTATGATGTTGAAGTATTCAAACGCTGTTTTGAGTTTATTTGTCAGCGCTTTATCAGCGACGCCCGGATTACAGTTTCCAGAGGGATGGTTGTGTACTGCGACGACCGAAGAAGCGGAGTTTTCCAGCGCTAATTTGACGCATATTTTCACATCCACCGAAGTATTCTCTACGCCGCCTTGTCCGACTTTGATTTTGTTTATTACTGTGCCTGCGCGGTTTACGAATAACAGCCAAAACTCCTCATAGTTGAGGTCGGCGAGCAGGGGGTAGAAGATGTCGAAGACTTGTTTCGAGGTGGTTATCTTTGTTTTGAGTGGCGATTCGGCATTTTTGCGTCTTCTGCCGAGTTCCATAGCCGCCGCAATTGTAACTGCGCGCGCTTCGCCAATGCCTTTGAATCGACGCAGTTCAGCAATGCCAAGTTTGCCGAGCTTGTTGAGATTATTATCCACAGAGGCAAGCAGGCGTTTGGCCAGATCGACGGCAGTTTCTTCCGTATTGCCCGAGCCGATGAGAATCGCAATCAATTCGGCGTCGCTAAGGGCTGAGTGTCCCTTACTCAGCATCTTCTCACGCGGACGGTCGTCCTTTGCCCATGCTTTTATTGGTAGATGTTCCTGTTCGTTCATTGGATTTGCCCGCGATTACGGTTTTAGAATTTTCGACAGCTCTCGTGTCAGTTCCTCGAATTGTTCGATGTTTAATCTTTCAGGTCGAAGCGTTTGCAGCGGGTGGTTGAGTGTTTGTTTTCCGAGTAGCGGTTTCAGCGAGTTGCCGATAATTTTTCTTCGTTGGTTGAAAGTACTTTTGACTATTCGGATAAATAGCGCTTCGTCGCAGTTCATCATTTTCCGCGAGTTACGTTTGAGTTTTACTACAGCTGACTTCACTTTCGGCGGAGGGATGAACACATTTTCATCGACAGTAAAGAGGTATTCCACATCGTACCAGCATTGTAGAAGGATGCTCAGTATTCCATACGTACGGTTTCCGGAGTTTGCGGCCATTCGTTGCGCCACTTCCTTTTGCACCATGCCTACTACTTCGGGAATCAGCTCTTTATTTTCGATAATTTTGAAGAATATTTGCGATGAAATATTGTACGGAAAGTTACCTATGACCGAGAATTGTTGTCCTGCAAATGTTTCCATGAGGTTCATGTCGAGGAAATCAGCCTGATAAAGTTTATCTGCAAGGATAGGATATGCTTTGTGCAAAAAAGAAATGGACTCGCGGTCGAGTTCAACGGCGCGCAAGTCCAGATCATTACGTTTCAGCAGGAAATTGGTAAGCACTCCTGTTCCCGGCCCCACTTCCAATGCTCTACCCGATAGAGCTTCGAGCGAAGCGGTTATATCGCGGGCAATATTTTTGTCCTTTAGGAAATGCTGCCCCAGCGATTTCTTCGCTCTCATAATTAGATGTGCTTATTTTTCTGTTTTTACCTCGACGGGTTCGGTTTGACTTTTTGGCGAGGAGTTATCGGGATAAACTTTCAGCAGTTCGACCTCAAAAATCAAAGCAGATCCAGGTCTGATAGTCGGTCCGGCGTATCGATCGCCATACCCCAGTTCGGCAGGGATAAACAGCTTGTAGCTTGCGCCTTCCTTCATCATTTGCAGGCCTTCGATCCATCCTCTGATTCCGCTGTTGAGCGAAGTTTTGAGAGGTTTGCCGTGGTCGTGCGACGAGTCGAACTTAGTACCGTCCATCAGCGTACCGGTGTAATGTACTTCGACTGTGTCAGTTGGCTTCGGGCTAATGCCTTCGCCTTCTTTGATAATTTGGTATAGCAATCCGCTTTCGGTGCTGTCTATACCTTCTGATTTCCTGGTCTTTTCAAGGAAATCGATGTTTTCTCTCTTGTACTTTTCCTGCATTTTGAGCATGTAGGAATTGATTACTTCGAGAGCCTTGTTGTTGCTCATCTCGATTGAATCCTTTGTAAGGACGTCGTATATTCCCGACATGAGATAAGCAGTGTTTACATCGAGTTTGCTTTCGTCGATTCTGCGTTTGATTTCAGACGCTTCGAACACTCCGATTGCGTAGCTCATTGAATCTCTGTCAGACGAAGAACGGCTTAATTTTTCTCCGCCAGGATTGTTGCACGAGGAAATGAGGTAGCCCGCGCAACAGAATAAAAGAAATAATTTCTTCATATTAAATACTTTATTATCGTTAAATAGCGTTTATATTCGGATGCAAAAATAAAACTTATTTCAATATACCAAGAAATTCGCCGCAACAAAAGTACAACATTCCGCGTAATTTTATACATTTGCCGAAAATTTTGCGCCGAAAACGGAGCAATAAATGTACGATAAACAGGTATTAATTATTTATATAACGTAAATTTCACAATAGAAATGACTTTATTAACAATTTTTCTGCAAGTGGCCGCCGGAGCCGGCCTTGGCAAAATGGGCGCTGCTTTGGGCGCCGGAATAGCTATAGTAGGCGCTGCCTTGGGCATTGGACGTATCGGGAGTTCGGCTCTGGATGCGATGGCTCGTCAGCCCGAGAGTACCAACGACATACGCTCGAACATGATTCTTGCCGCAGCATTGATCGAGGGTGCAGCTTTTTTTGCGCTCTTAGTGTGTATTCTCGTTCTTGTTTTGTAGTTCGACGAAGTGCTTGTCGATTTAAACATAGAAAATTACGCACTGATTGACAAACTCAATATCCGTTTCGATGCGGGTTTGAGTATAATCACCGGCGAAACAGGCGCCGGAAAATCCATTTTGCTTGGTGCGCTCTCGCTCGTTCTCGGCGAACGCGCCGACACGAACGTCCTGAAAAATAAAGATAAAAACTGTGTTGTGGAAGGGATGTTTCGTATCGACGGTTACGGTTTGACTGCGATTCTCGCCTCCAACGACATCGACGTGCCGAGAGAAGGCGAACTGATAGTCAGACGGGTGATAAATCCTGCGGGCAAATCGCGAGCTTTTATCAACGATTCGCCAGTGAGCGTCAGCACGATGAAGGAAATCGGCGACAAGCTCATCGACGTTCATTCGCAGCACCAAAATCTGCTGTTGGCAACCGGAGGATTTCGACTTTCGGTGGTCGATGCGCTTGCCGTACAAGGCTCGATTCGTGATGAATATGGCGCAGCCTACGGCGATTATCGAGACAAAGAACGCAAACTCGCCTCCCTGCGCGAACTCAGCGCTCAGGCAAAAAACGATTACGAATACATCAAATATCGTTACGAACAGCTTGAACAAGCCAAACTTCTGGCCGGCGAACAGGAGGATCTCGAAGCGGAGGCAAGCCGTCTGCGTCATGCCGAAGAAATTCGCGAAGGCTACGGACGAATCACTGCGACGCTCTCCGGCGACGAAATATCGGTGAGCGACATGCTGAAGGAAATCGAACATATATTCGGCAAACTCGCCGCCGTGCATCCCGAATCGAAAGAACTCGCCGAGCGTACACATTCGATATTGATTGAAGTAAAGGATGTTGCCGAAGAATCGGAGCGTATCGGCGGACAGTTGCAAAGCGACCCTTCGCGTTTAGCCGAAGTCGAACAGCGACTGAATCTTATATACGATCTTCAACAAAGGCACAGAGTCGATACGGTAGCCGAACTGATTGCAATTCGGGACAAATTGGACGCGGAAATAATCGCCGCAGACAATTTCGACGAGGAACTCGCCGCTCTGCAAAAGGCTGTGGATGAGGCTTTCGATAAGGTGAAAAAACTCGGAGCAAAGTTGTCGGAAGGCAGAAGCGGGGCTATTCCAGAGATCGAAAGATACATAACTTCAATGCTCAAACAGCTTGGTATTCCGAATGTTGTATTCAAGGTGCGCCTGACTTCGGACGGCGATTATACCGCCACCGGTCGCGACGAGATCGGTTTTATGTTCTCGGCCAACAAGGACGTTGCGCCGCGCGAAATATCGAAGGTGGCTTCGGGCGGCGAAATGTCGCGTTTGATGCTTTCACTCAAATCATTGCTCGCCGAAAGCGTAAAATTGCCGACAATAATTTTCGACGAAATCGACACCGGCGTATCCGGCGAAGTTTCCGATAAAATGGGCGACATAATCAAGCGATTGTCGAAGGGAGTGCAGGTAATCAATATAACGCATCTGCCGCAAGTAGCAGCTAAAGGCGACAGTCATTACCTTGTTTACAAGGAGGATACAGCAACGGCTACTCTTACCAAAGTGCGCCGTCTGAATCGCGATGAACGTGTCGATGAAATAGCAAAAATGCTCAGCGGAAGCGTAATTACCGACGCCGCCATCGCGCACGCAAAAACGCTGATTTTTGGACTTTTGGACAGATAGACTATTGGACTTTTAGACTTTTGGACTTTTAGACTTTTAGTCTTTTAGACTTTTAGACTTTTAGACTTTTAGACTTTTGGACTGTCAGAAAGTCCTGGCTCTTGATTCTTGTAATCTTGGCTCAACAGTCCAAAAACAGTCCAACAGTCCAACAGTCCAACAGTCCAACAGTCCAACAGTCCAACAGTCCAACAGTCCAACAGTCCAATAGTCCAACAGTCCAAAAACAGTCCAACAGTCCAACAGTCCAACAGTCCAAAAACAGTCCAACAGTCCAAAAATTGTTATTAGTTTTGCGGCGGATTTTAGATTGGTATGAGATATTTAAACATCGGATAATTAATGGATTCTCTAACACATGTATTGATAGGTTCGACAATCGGACAGGCAATTGCGGGTAAAAAATACGGAGGCAAAGCCTTGTTTTGGGGGGCGGTTGCAGGAAGCGCGCCCGACGTCGATTCAGTTTTTCAATGGCTTTTTACGCCGGTAAATTCTTTGTTTTTTCATCGAGGCATATCTCATTCGCTTCTGTTTTGGGTGATTTTAAGTCCTTTGCTGGCATGGCTGATAAACAAGATTCACAAAGGCGACAAGGCCGATTTCCGAAGTTGGCTCAAACTTACGTCGATAGCCTGGTTTTCGCATCTTTTTGTCGATATGTTCAACACTTACGGAACGGGGATATTCGAGCCGTTTTCGCATCAGCGCGTGGCTTTCGATTCGATTAACGTGGTTGATGTTTTCTTTTCGTTTCCTCTGTTGATTGCTTTGATTCTGTGTTTTATGCTGAAATCTGTGAATCGTCGCAGAGTGGCGTCAGTGTCGGCCTTAGTTTTATCGACAGCTTATCTATGTTTTACTATTGTAAACAAAATCGGAACCGAACACTCTGTCGAACATCAACTTGCCGAACAGAGCGTAAAGTTTCGGCGTTTATTGTCGTCTCCCTTGCCGCTCGCCAATTTAGCATGGATGATAACCGCCGAAGACAGCACGGGATATTGGACTGGAACATACTACAATACATCCAAAAACGAAATAAATTTTGAATATATTCCTAAACAGGACGAACTGTCGGAATCGTTTGAAGGTTTGCGTGATTTCGAAAGATTGCAGACTTTTACCAAAGGCTGGTATGCGCTTCAAAGCAACGAGGATTCTGCGAAAAACATCAACGAAGTAACATTGTACGATCTGCGATTCAGTTCCTTATCCTTTACGGAATCGGAACGTTTTGTGTTTCGATTCACCATGCAGCGCGACGGCGACGGAATGAAAGTAAATCGAACCAGACCAATAAGATATATAAACGGACGCAACGCAAGAGAATATTGCCGAAAAGTGTTTCGACGGACGTAATTCGCCGGTTTATCGCTCGGCTGCAATCGTTTGAATGTACGTTGCTAGGTCTTGAAACACTTTCATTTTCTCTGCATTCAATGTTTTTGCAAGTTCTTTTGCGGTTTCTTTTTTTCGTTCCAATTCCTTTGTGTCGAATCGTTGGAAAAAATCATCTGTATCTTCTTCAACATCACCCGTGTAAGTAATCAGCCATCCTGCTTTTTGCAGTAACTGCCAGTTGTCGGATTCCGCTTCTCCATTGTATAAAAAAGCGCTGCCCGCACATACGGAACTGACCGTTTTGGACGGTACGGAAATATGCGTACATTGCGGAAACAAGGACGCCAGATGTATATCTATGTATTTCAGATGTTCTCGTTTCACGGGAGGAATAATTTCGATCCCTTTCTTTCCATTGACATATTGCTTTATGGACTGCACTTTTTCTCCGTATCCGTAAACAGACAGAACAAGTTTGAATTTTTCCGTATCAAGATGGTCAACAATCGCGTACAAAAAATCCAAAGAATGTGGCGCACCGAGATTTCCGACATATCCCAGCCGGATTTTACTTCCGTCTGCTGCCCATTGTGGCATTTCCGAAGCGGCATAATGCTGCATGTCGAATATCCCGCAGGGTATCTGAAAAAAACAAATCGGTTTATTGTTATATCTTTTCTTTAAAAAATCGGTTTGCAAAGGTCCCAGTGAAATGATAGCCTGCGGAGCATTTTTTACGGTCAGTCGATAAAACCATTTATACAAAAAACTTTTCGCCGAAACAAGTCCCCATGCCGCAAAAGCCTCCGGATATAAATCCATAGCCCACAATATCCATTTTCTTTTCTTCAAAAGAAGCGCGGCCCACATGTTCAGCAACGAAGGGTCGGTCATTACAATAGTAAGGTCGCAAGGTATTTTCTTCGATTTCCGTATCAAAAAATATCCCGACAGCAGATTGGCAAACAGGCGCAGGATTTTGTTCTCACCGTTGTACAACGTATTTACCTTGAAAATATTCCCTGCCGGAACAACGCCGCTTTTTCCCTGAAAAGAAGAATCGACATGAATCACATTCACTTCTATACCAGCGTCAATCAGGTATTTTGCCAGTTCCGCCGCCGATTCGCCCGTGATACCTTTATAAGGAGGATAGTCTCGGTTTACAATATTGACCCTTACCTTTTTTGTGTTGTCCATGCCTGATATATCTCCGAAAATGTATCTTCCAGACTTTTCGTTATATCCCATGCGGGATAATGCGCCTTCATTTTCGACAAATCGCTGTAATAACAGATATGGTCGCCGATACGATTGGCTTCCTGATATTTCCATTTCATCGGAATGCCCGAAATACGGGAAATCATATCAAAAGCTTCCAGAATGGAACAGGTATTGTCTTTTCCGCCGCCGATGTTGTAAACTTCGGCAATTCGCGGCGCGTTGACAAATTCTTCGATGAAACGGGCAACATCGTATGAATGAATATTGTCGCGCACCTGTTTTCCCTTATAGCCGAAAACCGTATATTCCCTTTCTTCGAGATTGCATTTGACGAGATAACTCAGAAAACCGTGCAGTTCTACGCCGGTATGATTCGGTCCCGTCAGACAGCCGCCGCGCAGACAGGCGGTCGGCATATCGAAATATCGTCCGTATTCCTGAACGGAAATATCGCCCGAAACTTTCGACGCTCCGAACAGCGAATGTTTGGTATGGTCTATCCTGAATGATTCCGGTATGCCGTTTTTATACTGTTCGTCCGCATAATCCCAGCGTGTTTCCAGCTCGACAAGCGGTATTTCATTCGGAGCATCACCGTAAACCTTGTTGGTCGACATGTGTACGAAAGGAATCTGCGTCGAATATCTTCGCGTGGCTTCCAGCAGGTTAAACGTTCCTACGGCATTTGTGTCAAAATCGTCGAACGGAATCGCAGCCGCCTTGTCATGGCTCGGTTGCGCCGCCGTATGGACGATAGCGTCGGGCTTTATGTCCCGAATGATTTTAAGAACGTTTTCGCGGTCGCGAATATCCAATTCGTGATGCGTATAATCTTTAATGGTCGTTTCCAGCCGGAGCTGATTCCAGCGCGTATCGCCCGATGGTCCGAAAAAAATGGCGCGCTGATTGTTGTCGATGCCATGAATTTTCCATCCGAGATTTGCAAAATGAACGCATACCTCCGAGCCGATAAGTCCCGAAGAACCTGTAACTATAAGTGATTTCATGCTCAAAATTTCGTTTTTAATTTGACTATTTATCGCCTTGCAAATGCAAGGCGCAAAGATACACACAATCTGCTAACCAGAAAATTTGAACCTTCATCCCCCCAAAAAAACCATGCTTTAATATTTTTTGTACATTTGCGCAATTATGTGTTATTAATTATAGGCATGAAGATATTAACAATCAAAAAAATAACCTTTATAATGATGGCTTTTTTGACGGCAGGATGCGGAGGTTACAACAAGATTCTTAAAAGTTCGGACAATGAATTAAAGTATAAAGCCGCTCTAAAATATTTCAATAAAGGAGATTTTGCTCGATCAACCCCGCTGTTTGAAGCTCTGGGAATGCCCTTTGAAGGCACGCAACGTCAAGATACAGTGAACTATTACGAAGCAAAAGGTTATTACATGCTGCACGATTACGAAGTGGCCGATTCTTATCTCGCAAACTTTTGCAGAGTGTTCGGACGAAGCAAATTCGCCGAAGAAGCATATTATCTGAGAGCTAAAAATTTATATCGTATGTCGTTTCGCTCGGAACTCGACCAAGCTAACACAGTCAAAGCTATTGCCGCTTTCAGTGAATTTCATTCAAAATATCCCGAATCGGAACTCGGAAAAAACGACAAAAACCATTTCACCGAATTGCAAAACAGACTCGACCATAAAGCATTCATGTCGGCTAAATTATATTACCAAATAGATGATTACAAGGCCGCGATAGTAGCGCTAAGAAACAGCGTCAAAGATTATCCTAATAGTCAATACAAAGAAGAACAAATGTTTCTGATCTTGAAATCGAGCTACGTATATGCTAAAAAAAGTGTAAAGAAAAGACAGGCCGAAAGATACATCGCAGCAATCGACGAATATTATAACTTTATGAGCGAATTTCCTGAATCGAAATACTCGAAAGAAGCAGAAAATATGTATCAAGAAGCTCTCTCTTTCACCAAAAAACGAGGATTATCCTTAGAAGCGGAAACCCCGCAAGACGTAAATAAATAAATAATCAACAATAGATTCAAATACAAATAAACATGGAATTTAAAAGAGCAAGCCACTGCCCGGGCAATACGGTTACACGCGACGTAGAAAAATTAGACAAAGTAACCGGAAATACTTACGAAAGCGTAATGGTTATCGCTAAAAGAGCCAATCAAATAAGCGTAACTATGAAGCAAGAACTCTCTAAAAAATTGGAAGAGTTTACCAGCTTCAGCGAAAGTATCGAAGAAGTGTTCGAAAATCGCGAACAAATTGAAATGTCAAAACATTACGAACAACTTCCAAAATCGACCCTGCAAGCAATTCAGGAATTTCAAGAAGGTAAAATATACTTCAGAAAAGCCGAAACAAAATAACTGAATCTCGGCGGGCAAAATGCCCGTTGCGTTTGCGCGGCAAATTAACAGCTGCTCCGACATTGGAGTAAAGCTTATCAACGTCCATGGTTAAATCTCTGTGATGCTGAATAAAAAAAATATACTCTTAGGTGTAACGGGCGGAATAGCTGCTTACAAAACCGCAAGCTTGACCCGCCTTTTTGTGAAGGCCGGAGCCGATGTACGGATTCTGATGTCTGCTACTGCAAAGCATTTCATCACTCCTTTGACCCTGGCCACTCTGTCGAAACATCCCGTGATGGTCGATTTCTTCAATCCCGAAAACGGCGATTGGAATAGCCACGTCGAGCTGGGTTTGTGGGCCGACGCTTATCTCGTTGCCCCGGCTACGGCAAACACCGTCGGCAAAATGGCGGCTGGAATTGCAGATAATTTGCTGCTCACAACGTACCTCTCGGCAAAATGTCCTGTATTTATTGCCCCTGCAATGGATTTGGACATGTACAGGCATCCGTCTGTAACAAAAAACCTCGACACGTTGCGCTCGCTCGGAATCACAATCATCGAACCCGAAAGCGGTGAGCTGGCAAGCGGACTCACAGGAAAAGGAAGAATGGCCGAACCGGAAACAATTATCTATTCTCTGAACGCTTTTTTCGACGCTCCATTCTCCGGAATGCACATTTTGATAACCGCCGGGCCTACTTACGAAAGAATCGACCCCGTGCGTTTCGTCGGGAACTTTTCAACCGGAAAAATGGGATATGCTTTAGCCGAAACACTCGCCCAGCAAGGAGCAAAAGTGAGCCTTGTAAGCGGACCCTCGATGCTAAATTGCAAACACCCGAACATCAAAAGAATAAACGTCGAATCGGCACAGGAAATGTACGAAGAATGTGTGAAAATATTCCCCTCTTGCGAAATCGGAATAATGTGCGCAGCCGTTGCCGACTATACTCCCGAAAATCCTGTGAATCATAAAATCAAATCCAAACACGACGAAGGATTAATCCTCAAACTATCGAAAACAAAAGACATCGCAGCAGAACTCGGAAAAATGAAAACCGACCGTCAGCTGCTGGCTGGTTTCGCTCTCGAAACCGATAACGAACAAAGTAACGCCTCAAATAAACTGAACGCGAAAAATCTCGACTTCATCGTACTTAATTCCCTGAACGACCAGGGCGCTGGATTCGCAGGCGATACTAATAAAATCACAATCATCGACGCAAAAAACAAAGCCATCCATTACGAATTGAAATCAAAAACGGATGTGGCGCGCGACATTGCCGAATATCTGAAAAAACAATTGCCCGAAACCAAATCAAAACATCAAAACATCGTTTGATAAAACATCTAAATATGAAATCTATATCCTTGATTATCGAAAGAGAATTTATGAGCCGTGTGCGAAAACGCTCATTTATCCTGATTACTCTCTTGGCTCCTTTTCTTTTTGCAATGGCGATTCTGATTTATGCCTGGATCTTTTCGGCTAAAGACACCGAAATCCAGCAAGTTAAATTGATCGATAATTCAGCTATGATAGCAGATAAACTGCCCGACGCCGATTATTTTCGATTTGAAAAATTGCCCCCGACCCCTCTCGATTCCCTGAAAGCTACTTACGCAGCCTCCGGCGAACATTACATAATCCTGTATATCGACGGAAAATTGAACGAATTGCCCGCAAATTTCGCCCTCTATTCCGATAGACAAACAAACGGAGACCTTGAACGTTATATCAAAAATACAATAAACAATATCATCGAAGATTATAAGCTGAGACAGTATAACATCGAAAATCTCGACGAAATAATGAAAGATGTAAACACAAACATCGACCTCCGAACTATCAAATGGAGCAAAGACGGACGCGACGCCGAAACAAATACCTATCTCTTGATGGGAATATCATACGTTCTGGCTTTTCTTATCTACATGTTCATCTTTATGTTCGGAATGATGGTCTTGCGAGGCGTCATCGAAGAAAAATCCAACAGAATTATCGAAGTTATCGTCTCGTCTGTCAAACCTTTTGAATTGATGATAGGCAAAATCATCGGAATCGCTCTCGTTGGAATGTTACAATTCCTCTCTTGGATCATCCTCACAGCCGTTTTTGTCTTCCTTGCTGGATTTTTTATCCCGAAAACAGGCGACGCTCAAGCACTCGGAGAACTTGCGCAAATGCAACCCGACGCGCAAAACCAAATCTTCTCCATATTCGCCACCACATTTAGCAATATCAACATCACAGCAATCTTAGTAAGCTTCCTCGTCTTTTTTGTGGGAGGATATTTACTCTACGCTTCCATGTTTGCCTCGATTGCATCGGCAGTTGAAGCCGAAGCCGACGTACAACAACTAATAATGCCCGTTACAATTCCTCTAATGTTAGGAATGATGCTTATGATGCACACATTTCAATATCCGCACAGCACGCTTTCGTTTTGGGCTTCGATGATTCCATTCACTTCATCGATGGTAATGATGGCGCGCGTCCCATTTGGAGTTCCCGCCTGGCAATTGCTGCTCTCGGCTGCCATACTCTTCGCTACTTTTATCTTCTTTTGCCGGCTTGCAGGGAAAATCTATCGCGTTGGAATACTAATGTACGGCAAAAAACACTCCCTTAAAGAAATGTGGAAGTGGATTAACTATAAATAATACCGAAAAAATTACATTAATATCATAAATCATGCTTCGAGAACTAAACAAAACAAACTCCGTTTTCAATAAATTCCTGTCGGAAATGCGCGACGTCCAATCGCAAAAAGACAGTATGCGTTTCCGTCGTAACCTTGAACGGCTGGGCGAAATCTTTGCCTACGAAATCAGTAAAGAACTGCATTATGAACTAAAATCGGTGCAAACTCCGCTTGGTATCGCCGATATGTATCTTCCCACTGCCAAAATCGTGCTTGGAGCAATCCTTCGGGCTGGTTTACCGCTGCATCAGGGACTGCTCAACTACTTCGATGCTGCCGAAAATGCCTTCATCTCGGCTTACCGAAAGTATGGAAAAGATAACAAATTCACTATCCAATTTGAATCGATTTCTTGCCCTACTATCGAAGGAAAAGTGCTGATCCTCTGCGACCCCATGATGGCTACCGGAGCTTCTATGGAATTAGCTTATAACGCCCTGCTTACTCGCGGACGTCCCGCGCATACGCACATCGCCGCCCCTATTGCAAGCCGCGACGGTGTGGAGTATATCTTGCGACATCTGCCTGCTGACGACGTTACTCTGTGGACCGGAGCTATCGACGAGGAACTTACCATAAAGTCTTATATAATTCCCGGACTTGGCGATGCAGGTGACTTAGCCTATGGAAGTAAACTTTAGACTTTTGGACTTTTAGACTTTTAGACTTTTGGACGATTGGATTTGAAGTAAACTTTAGACTTTTGGACTTTTGGACGATTAGACTTTTTGATGATTAGAACTTTTGAACAGATGAATCTTCTCTCAGTTTCTTTGCTTGCTGCCGACTTCGGATTTCTTGCTCGCGACGTCGAAATGGTGAATCTCAGCGAAGCCGATTGGTTTCACATCGACGTTATGGACGGCGTTTTTGTTCCAAATATCTCCTTCGGATTTCCCGTGATGAAGGCCGTAAAAAAATGCGCCCTCAAACCGCTCGATGTTCATCTGATGATAACAAAACCCGAACTGTATCTCGACGATTTCAAGGACGCAGGAGCCGAAATCCTAACCGTTCACTACGAAACTTGCCCGCATCTGAACAGCATCATCAATAAAATAAAATCATGCGGAATGAAAGCAGGCCTCGCCTTGAACCCCCACACTCCCGTAAACCTCGCCGAAAACATAATCCACGAACTTGATCTTCTGCTCGTGATGTCGGTAAACCCGGGCTTCGGCGGTCAGAAATTTATCGACCATTCTTTACGAAAAATCGAGCAGGCAAAAGAACTAATCATCAAACACAGTTGCAAAACTTTGATTGAAGTGGACGGAGGTATCGACGCTCAAAACGCAAGTCAAATATACTCGGCCGGAGCCGACGTGCTTGTCGCAGGAAACGCAATATTTTCATCCCCAAATCAGAAAGAATACATCCAAAGAATGAAAAATACATCTAAAAGATAGCAAACAACAAAACAAAAATAACTTACAAAGTCAAAAAATATGCTTACAAATATTAAAAACATGCTCGCCGAGAGCCAAGAATTGATTATGGATGTTCAACACATGACGCTGGATACCCAAGAAATGATTTTGAATACTCAATCAATGATTATGGAGAATCAAAGCCTGATTCTGGAAATCAAATGTATGAATCCGGAAATCAAAAACATCGATCCGGAAGCTAAAAACAGAATTGCGGAAATCAAAAACATGAACGCGGAAATCCAAAGCATGATCACGGAAACTAACAACATAGCTACGGAAATCAACGTCATGATTACAGAAATCCACAACGTGATTGACGAGACCCAAGTCATGAAGCCTGAACCTCAAAACATGATCGCAACATTCCAATGCACGAACACAAAGTGCCAAAACATGACCATAAAGATCAAAAGCACGACCACAAATATCAAAAGCATTAACACAAGGACGCAGGGCATGAGACAAGAGCTTAAAAGTATAATTAGAAACCGCTGATTCTTGCTCCCCTGCTACTGAATCCAGCAAACAAAACTCTCGAAAATAACAATGACTATCAAACTGAACATCAAAAACGCAAGCGTAAACCTCGCATCCGAAGAATGTGACGCGCTGAAAAAAGCAGCAATGTCTGCAAATGCTTCCCTGCACGAAAAAAACGGGCTGGGGAACCAATTTCTGGGATGGGTAAACCTCCCTTCATCTATCAGCGAAGCCGATATCTTCGAAATCGAATCGACTGCCGAAACTTTGGCCGAAACTTCGGACCTGGTTGTGATTGCAGGAATCGGCGGCTCGTATCTCGGAGCTAAAGCCGTACTGGAAGCCCTCGGCGACGCCTTCCAACCCGAACAAGGACGACCAAAAATGCTCTTCGCCGGACACCATCTCGACGAAGATTACATGTATGAACTCATCAGAATGTTACATGGAAAACGTGTGAGCTGCATCGTTATCTCAAAATCGGGAACCACCACCGAACCTGCTCTCGCTTTTCGTATCCTGAAACAATACATCGAAAAGCAATACGGCAAAGAAGATGCGGCTAAACGCATTGTAGCTGTTACCGATAAAGAAAAAGGCGCGCTGAAACAAACTGCCGATAAGGAAGGCTACAAAACCTTTGTGATTCCCGACGACGTCGGCGGGCGATTCTCCGTACTGACTCCGGTTGGTCTCTTGCCTATTGCCGTTGCAGGTTTCGACATAAGACTGCTGCTTAAAGGAGCTGCCGACATGGAATTGGCCTCCGGTATCGACGCTGCATACGAAAACAACATCTGCGCACAGTATGCCGTAGTCAGAAACGCCCTCTACAAGCAGGGAAAACACATAGAACTGCTTGCAAACTACTCGCCAAAGCTGCATTTCCTCGCCGAATGGTGGAAACAACTCTTCGGCGAAAGCGAAGGGAAACAAAACAAAGGTATTTTCCCCGCAAGCGTCGATTTTACTTCCGATCTGCACTCATTGGGGCAATATATCCAGCAAGGTGAAAGAATTTTGTTTGAAACTGTAATCAGTATCAAAAACCCGCAATACGAATTCATCGTCCCCGAAGACCCCGAAAACCTCGACCAACTCAATTTTATGGCCACAAAACGAATAAGCGAAGTCAATCGAATGGCCGAACTCGGCACAATGCTCGCTCACCTCGACGGCGGTGTGCCAAACATCCGCATCGAAATCCCCGAACTAAGCGCTTACTTCCTCGGTCAACTGATTTATTTCTTCCAGAAGGCCTGCGGAATCAGCGGATACATGCTCGAAGTAAATCCCTTCGACCAACCGGGAGTAGAAGACTATAAACGAAACATGTTCGCTCTGCTCGGAAAACCGGGTTACGAAGCTGAAAACCAAAAATTGATGACAAGAATAGAATAGTTTTTCCCATACTATTTGAACGGTAGTCGCAAGAGGTCGAAAGACTAAACTTGCGGCTATTTTTTCCACTCAATCTCGAAATGCGAAAACTCTCTTCGGATGTACTGAAACTCAAAAAACCACAGCATGAAAACTCCTCTCTGCTCACTCGTCGCAAAGCTCCTGATGATGCTTACTTTGACCCCTTGCTTCAACGCAAACGCCCAAAATCAACAGCTCGATTCGATTTGGGAAATCAGCGAACAGCGATGCACTCTCTTCAAAAACGCAATCCGGTACACAGAAATCTCGTCCAAACATAAATTAGAAGCATACCGAGAACTTCTGGGTGCTTACGCCTCATTTTCGCCCGATAGCGTGATAGCTTACGCCTCAAACGCAATCGACCTGGCACGAAGATTGAACGAAAATCAACTCGAACTCGACTTTCTTTTCCATCTCGGAGCCGCACATTGCTTCAAAAACAATCATCAGGAAGGAATCGAAGTCTTCGACAAAGCAGGTAATCTCGCCCTGAAATACGGTAACATCCATGCGCAAGCAAGCGCTTTCTCAATGACCGCCTTTGCTTATGCTTTGCAAGGAAAATACCACACCGCAATCGATTTCTACCTCAAAGCTCTCCACATCTTTGAAACAAAAAATATGACCGAAGGCAAAATAACGGCCTTTACTAACCTTGCAGAAATTTATCGAAAACTTAATAACTATTGGCTGGCTATTCAATACTTAAACAAAGCCTCAAACCTTTGCAGCGAAAACAAAACACTGCCGCGTGAGCGATACCAATGGCGAATCGTGCAAATTTATAACGAATACGCCTTCAATTACCTCGAACAAAAGAAAGCCGACAGCGCTTTGATCTTCGCTTTGATGGCCGACAGCATTAACCAAGGTTCGGGGGTGATTAATAAATGCTATACCAAGAAACTTTTAACCGATATTTACCTCACGCAACACAAAACCGAACTTGCCATGAACGCCGCGCAGGAAGCATATCGCCAAGCCGACATCCTAAAAGATAAACATCTCTATGTGATGGCAAAAAAAGCTCTCTCGGACGTCTATCTTATGATGAAAAAATATCCCGAAGCCGAAGCCGAAGCTCTCGAAGCCTGGACAATCGATTCAAGCGACGTCAATGAATCGAGAATGGTGGCCGCAAACATTGCAAGAGCTAACATTCTGATGAACCGGCACAACCGAGCAGCCGTTTTTATGAAAAAATACGCCCGCCTCAACGAACAATACTCCGAGAATAGCTTCCAAACAGTCATTTCGGACATGACAATACAGTACGAAACAAATAAAAAAGAACAAAGCATCGAAGCTCTCGAAGGTCGCAAGGAGCTTTACCTCGTCATCGGCCTCCTCGCAGTCTTTTTTGCCATCTCTATATGGATAATCTTACATCAAAAAATCAAAAGCGAACAAAAAGAACAGCAAATAATGGCCGCAAACGCCATCTGCGAGTGGGAAAAAAACGAACGTAAACGTTTTGCTGGCGAACTTCACGATGGAATAAACGGTATGCTGTCTGCAATGAAAATCGAACTGAATACCTCACAAAATTTACAGGACATCGTAAACAAACTCGACATCTGTATTGACACAATCCGACGAATGGCAAGACGAATGATTCCCGTTTCTCTCGAAAAATTAGGCATAAAAGCCGCTTTGAACGATTATTGCTGTTCTTTTCCCAATGTTTCATTCAATTTCATGGGCGATGACCGTCGTATCGACCACACAATCGAGTTCAACCTATATTGTTGCGCCTGCGAATTGATAAACAACGCCGTAAAACACTCCGCCGCCGAAAATATCGACCTCCAATTAGTCCAAAACAAACAGCAGATAGAACTAATCGTATCCGACGACGGCGTCGGATTCGACACTTCTACAATAATCTTTGGCTCAGGACTAAAAAATATCCACAACAGAGTAACAGCCTGCAAAGGTCAAATCGAAATCATCTCCTCACCGGGAAACGGAGTGGAAACAATAATTCAATTCAAACTCTCCTGAATTATGAATTAGCTTACGCAGAACCAGGATTACAAGAACCAAGAGCCAGGACAGCTTACGCAGAACCAAGTCTGTCCCACCACCGTCCCAAGCCGTCCCAAAAAGTCCCAAACCGTCCCAAAAAGTCCCCAGTCTGTCCCTCCGTCACCGTCCCGCCATCTAACACAACCTCATTTACACCTTATTTAACCAACAAAACAACCTCAGTAGCAAAGGAGGCGTCTCCCGAAAGAACCTCATTACCTCATTATCGCCGCAAGAAAGCCCACAAAACCCTTTTGCGACCTCACAAAACCCTTTTGTAACCTCACAAAACCCTTTTGCGACCTCACAAACCCCTTTTGTAAGCTCACAAACCCCTTTTGTAAGCTCACAAAACCTTTTTGCGACCTTGTAAAACCCTTTTGCGACCTTGCAAGCCCCGCAGGGGCGGCACTTTATTAACCGTAGGCTTTAGCCTACGGGCAGCGCATGTACACATCAAGCCAAAAGTCCCGCAGGGACGACACTTGAAAGGTCAATAACAATAAGTGTCGCCCCTGCGGGGCTTTGGGGAAGCTGTCTAAGCTCTCAATCCGTAGGCTAAAGCCCAATGTCATCAAGTTAAGGTTCATGCTGCACGTTTATAATTCTTTAGGGTATAATGTTTGGAGTCGGGCTTTTGTTTTTTTCTTCGGGGATATTTTCTACCCGG
>JAITGD010000057.1 GCA_031280885.1 Prevotellaceae bacterium
CACGGTAGCGCATGATAATCACAATATTATTGCTGTCGGCGTTGATGATGCGAGTATTGTGAAAGCCATAAATGCAGTAATTGCCACATCGGGAGGAATTGCAGTATGCGATAATGATACATTGGAGATTATGCCATTGCCTGTTGCCGGAATTATTTCAACAGAGACTTTAGATGAAGTTGCCGAACTGTATAAAAAGTTGCACAATATGGCAAAAGAATTAGGCTCTACTCTTGTCTCGCCTTTTATGACTCTTTCATTTATGGCTCTGACAGTTATTCCCGAGTTGAAAATATCCGACAAAGGTCTGTTTGATGTAGCGAAATTTGATTTTACGGATTTGTTTTATGTTTAATACACGAATGGAATCAATTGTCTTTTTGGTTTGAACAATCTGTTTCATTAATCTTCGGTTCGACTTAAAATTTAGCCGAACCGAAGATTCATTGTTTTACGGAGTTTGTTTGGGGTTTGCACCGAAGCGATTGTCGCCTTCGCTGTCTGTAACCAGTAAAACCAGCATCCAAATAAAGCCGACTAAAGGAATCAGTGTAATAAAAATCCATCCTCCTCCCTTGCCGATGTCATGCAGGCGTCTGACAAGTACAGCCAAACCCGGCAGAAGAACTGCCAGTGAATAAAGAAGACTGATGAACCCCAGACCCAGCGCCATGTCGAGAAGTGTCGCAACACCGCTGAAAATCAAATTGAACAAAACGAACATCCAATACTCTTTTCGTCTTGCTCTTCCGCTGAAACTTACGTACTGTTTCAAGCATTTTAAATACCAATTCATAAAATTTGTGTTTTTAAATAATTATTGCCTACTCTTTTTCGGATTTTCGGCATTTCTCCGTTTATTATATAGCATAGCGGCACAAACGCCGCCGCCGTATTGTGAATACAATATGTCCGTATCTTGTGTGTATAGACAGAGCGTACTCTGTCCGTATGGGATAAGATATTTGTGAATAAAATTCGTAAAGGCTTGGAATATATAGAAATTTTGCTTAGATTGACGCGCGTGATTATGCCGCGCGCTGTGTGTGTGTGTGTGTGTGTGTGTGTGTTAACAAAATATTCGACACTGCCAAATTTTTGGCAGTATTTTTTATGTCGGTTTTTATATTTTTACACATCTGAATTAGTCATTTATCGTAAAATTTCGTTTGCAAAGATAAATAAAATTCTTACACGGGAAAAATTATCGCAAAAAAGGTTCAAAAAAAGTTTGAGGTGCTATTCGCCCGAACCCGAAGGGCGTAACTTTCATAACCGCAATGCCAACGGCTTGCGGCAGGGAAACAGGTTTCTCTCTTTGCCTGAAAGGCAGTATTTATGCGATGTTTTGCCTTTCAGGCAAGCGTTTGAGTGTAACCTTGCTCACCGCAAACTGCGCCTTCAGCTTGTATGCGGTTATGAAAATCTGTCCTTTCAGGACAATTTGCTCAAAAAATAGCACCTCAAAAAAAGTTTGAGGTATTATGGAAGGGTGAATTATGTAGAGGCTGTTTCAGAAGTTGTGGATTTACAGCAATCCGTCAGGATTGTAAGTTCGGTAGAAACACAAGGAATATTCGCAAGCATGCCGGCAGGTATGCAACATCGTTTCCATGTTGCATATCTGACGGCATGCTTGTAGAGGGAGGACGTGTTTTCTGTCGAACTTTCGTCCCTGACGGGGCGGTTTTTACTTGCGACTTTTTAGACAGCCTCCTGCGATTGTACATGTCTTAGCAAGAAGTCCTTGCATCGAAAAAACCTTCCCGTTTCGCACGGATTTCAGGAATATTTTCGGAAAAAACTATCCTGAAAACGAAACGGAAAGGTACATTCTCATTCGTTTACTGTCAGGCGTTAAGTCTCTGTCCGGCATTTTTTATCGTTGCCCAGCCCGATAATATAAGGATAAACGAGATGATGTCGAGTATTCCTTCGATGACAGCTCCTACCAGCGGTATCAGTCCCACAATGGCGCCGATAATAGCCAGAACCATAGCAACAAACAGCTTGGATGCGCCCTTCGTCGCTTTCGTCGGAAATGATGATGATTTTTTCAATTTTGAAAATCCAAGCATCATTATTATAAAGCCGATGAGATAGATAATGCCTCCGGCAATGCTTGACGCCAACTCACTTACAACGGCGGCAATCATCATCAGGATGGCGCCGAGTCGAACGTTCAGCACAGCTTTGCCGTCGTCCTTGTCGAGGATTTTCGCAAAAGCTGTCAAGCCGATGAAATACAGAATATAACCTCCGACAATACCTGCTAACAGCAGATAGACGAAAATTTGCAGACCGTCGCCGACACTCTCCTTTCCGCCGGAAGCGAAACTTGCCATGTCGGACATGCTGCCGATTAATGAACTTACGGGTGCCACAATCGAGTGTAAGATTCCCGCGATGGAATACAAAAGTACTCCGAAGAAGATTTTTTTAGTGGTTTCAGTCCACAACACTTGATTTTGATTCATATAATTATGTATTTGAATATTACGCCTACTTCCTGTTTTGAGTCGTTTTTCGGCATGGTCAGACTGTGTGTATGCGTTTTTTTTCGGTTACATGTCGAATCATGATTTTCAGCGCTGTGAAATGTGCCGGATTTATCGAGGTGTGTAAAATCCTGATAATCGCAAGAAAATTCCGATTCAAAATGAAAAATCCGCAAAGGGAAGAATATCCCTTTGCGGAAGAAATGATGTGTTGTCAGGCGAACAAAACTCGCCAGGTATCTCAATATTTCTTTATAATTCGCTAACAATAAGGCTGTTGCCCCCCCCCCCCCATGTGTATATAGTTGAGGATAAGGCATCCACGAAACTCCGAGACGGCTTCCGCGGGTGCGACAGCGACGAGCCTTATGTAGGGTAATAATTGCATAGTTCTTACTGTTTTATTATATTAATGCAAAATGCTTGCCTGTTTATTTTGCCACAAAGATAAATAAAATTTTTATACAGGAAAATTATCGCAAAAAAGATTCAAAAACATTTCAGGCGCTCTTTAGTGTCTGTCTTGAAACTCGCAATAAATTATCATGCAGTGAATTAAATAATCATCAGGCATTTGAAATGCTTTTAAAAAAGATTTGGCAGTTAAGTATAAAATGCGTATCTTTGCATTGTTAATGGACTATGACTTCTTACAGGAAGTCTAAAATATATTGAAAATGCTTGTGCCCGATGTAGTTATGCCGAGAAAGGCAAATGTAACCGGACGGAATCAGGCAGTGAGCATCAAGCTGTTTTCAAAGAATACAGAAATAAGCACAGCGCCGTTGAATCCAATATTTATTCCATGGAAACAAGAGGATTATCACCTTGTCCGCACAGAGACGAAACACATTTCAGCATATATGTCGCCTTGGCGAGTTTGTGCATATACCCTTTGCTGTATCGGGCGTAAACTGAAAGAGAACTGTCGACGCAAAAAAACCGCTTGAAGATTATCGACGAATATTTTTAAGAAAATGAGAAGGATACTTGTGTCATAATCTTAATAAAAACAATACTTTATACGCCCCGGTTTAAAAATCAGTTTTGCCGAATTATGCCCATCACCCAAAAACAAAGATGCGCCGAACGCATCTTTGCTCATCAACTAATAAAAAATAACATTATGGCAGTCTTACAAATAACAAGTTGATATAGAATTATAAAAGAGTAGGATTCGGATTGATTTCGTCATGTTCAACCTTGCCGTCGCGAAGCCTGATTATGCGACGCGCGTGTTTTGCAATATCTTCTTCGTGAGTTACTACGATTATTGTGTTTCCTTTGGCGTAGATTTCTTCGAACAGGTGCATTATGTCTATCGAAGTTTTTGAATCAAGGTTGCCTGTCGGCTCGTCTGCCAAAATTATCGACGGTGTATTTACCAGAGCACGTGCAATTGACACTCTTTGACGCTGTCCGCCCGAAAGTTCATTGGGTTTGTGGTCCATTCGGTTTGACAAATCGACATTTTCCAGTACACGTTTTCCGCGTTCGACACGTTCGTGTTTCGGCACGCCGGCGTAGATGAGCGGTAAACAAACGTTATCCAGCGCGGTGTAGCGCGGCAACAAATTGAAAGTTTGAAACACGAAACCGATTTCCTTGTTACGGATTTCGGCAAGACGATTGTCTTCCATCTTGCTTACATCGGTGTTGTTCAACACATACTGTCCGCCCGATGGTGTATCCAGACAACCGAGAATGTTCATCAAGGTGGATTTTCCTGAGCCTGAGGGTCCCATGATTGCCACATACTCGTTTTTATCTATCGACAAAGACACTCCGTCTAAGGCGCGAACTTCTTGTGTTCCAACTTGATAAATCTTGGTGATATCTGAAATATGTATTATAGATTCCAAATTCATATTACCGCATTTTTAATGTACAATCAAAGTACAAAGATGCAAATTTATTTTGATATGCAAAATTTTTAAGAAAAAGGGCGAAATATTAAATTGAGGTGCTATTTATTTGCGTTTTGACATTTCGATTGCTCAGCAGTTTATCCCCTGC
>JAITGD010000157.1 GCA_031280885.1 Prevotellaceae bacterium
TAAAAACTATTTGCAGAACAGAGTAATTTGTTCTGCATCTGGAGAGTAGTTACTGGATTGCAAGAACCAAGAACCAAGACGCTACGCAGTCTGGATTGATAAAAAAGAATTTGCAGACATCCGTAAAATCTGCGTCATCTGTGTGCAAAACGACTATCAATCCAGCCTGCGTAGCGTCCTGACTCTTGGTTCTTGAAATCCTGAATCCAAATTTAAATTACCTTTGCGCCAAAATATCAAACCGAAATGTTAAACAAGCGTAAGGTAGAGATAAATGAATCTGATTGTATCAGGCAATTCAAAGAGGGGTCTCGTGAGGCATATACTGTTTTATATAAGTTTTATCTGCCTAAACTGCACGACTTTATTTATAACCTGACAGCCTCCAAAGATGCTGCGCAGGAAATTGTACAGGAAACCTTTGTAAAGTTATGGATCAAACGAAAAAATATCGACCCCGAACGTCCGCTCAAATCATATCTATACACAATTGCACGAAATCAAATGTTAAACGAATTTCGACGACAGATTAATCGTCCCGTCTTTGCCGAATACATCGAATATGCTAACCAACTGCAACTATCGGAAAATACTGCCGAAACTACCCTCGACTTAAAAGAATTTATTGCCGCTCTAAATAAAGCCAAACAGAAACTCTCTTCCAGACAATTACAGATATTCCGCCTCAATAAAGAACTCGGACAATCGGTGCATGACATTGCTCAACAACTAAATATCACCGAACAATCGGTACGCAATCAACTCTCGGCTGCAATCGGACTTCTGCGTAAAGAGATGAAAAACTTCGTCCCTCTCTTTGTTTTCTTATTTCTCTAAGCGCATATCTGCATTAATAAAAACTTAATACTGCCTTAATCATAAGGAAATATAAACGCCATACTTTTGCGGCATCAAGGAACTATGTTTTATAAATACAAAAAAAACATGTTATAAAACGAGGTCTTGGGTGTATTAGTTGTATGAAGGATCGAAAGAATACTGCATTGTCGAATGACAATCAAAAAAGACTTCAATATCTGCTATCCCAATACATGGGAAGGCGTATTAAGCCGGAAGAATTGAGCGAATTGCAAACAATGGTCAATCTTTCCGACGATGAAGTGATAGACGAACATCTGCACGATATTTGGATGAACGACGAATATGTCGCCGGTAATCTAAATAAACGTCAAGAAGAACGGATAATCGGAAACATCATCAAGAAAACCGCTCATTACAGCCCCGCTATGTCTGCTATCCATATACTGGCGCGAGTAGCTGCTGTGATTCTCTTCGGATTGCTATCTCTATCAATTTTTTATCTCTACCGCGCAAATCAGCGTTTGAGTATTTACAATAACAGCGAAATCGTATTAAATGTGGGCAACGGCCAAGAAGCAGAATATATTCTTCCCGATGGCACTTCGGTACGACTAAACGCTGGCTCTACTCTGCGACATGACAATGATTTTGGCGAAAACCTGCGTCAGGTGAACTTCTCCGGCGAAGCTTTCTTCGACGTCAAACAAAATGAGGGAAATCCATTTATCGTCAGCACAAAACATTTGAATATCGAAGTCGTCGGAACCAGCTTTAATATTTACGCTTTCGATAATGGCGATCTGGTCGAAATGACACTGCTGGCGGGAAGCGTCAAGGCTATATCAAGAAAGAACCCAAATCGATATGTCGTTATAAAACCTAATGAAAAGGTAATCTGCGATGTTTCGACCGGCGCGCTGAAAGTGCAGGAAACAAACGCCCAATATGAAACCGCCTGGCTGAATGGTGAAATTGTATTCAAGTCAGAGACCTTGAGCAAGGTGCTAATAAAACTCGAGCGAAAATATGGAGTGCATTTCCGTTATGAAGGTAATCCCGAACTGCTAAACGACCGTTTTACCGGACGAATCAGCAAAGATAATAACATCGGAGACGCAATGAAAATACTAACTCAACATTATTCATTAAAATACGAACAGAAGGACGGCGTCTTTGTACTGTCGTCCGAAATAAACAGTAACAATTTTTAAGTATCACCGTATGAAAATTAATCAGTACCGAACATCTACTACACGCTTGATGCGCTTGCTATTGCTTGCGGCGCTCATCTGCGGATTTCATTCCGGCGCCTTTGCGCAGAATGAAAAAATAAGTCTGAACGTTAAAGATGTAAATATTCGGAAGTTCTTCGACAAAATAGAAGAGCAATCCGAATACCGCTTTACCTATCGCGACAAATCAATCGACAACGAACAGCGAATCACTTATTCAACCTCCGGCGAGGCTGTAGAATCAATCTTACAGAAAATCCTCTCGCCATTGGGCTTGCAGTTTCAAATATCTAAAAAAGATATTCTGATAACTCGTAAAGCCACAGCTGCCGAATCCCAAGTAATCAAAAGATTCGCAGGAACAGTGGCCGATAATAAAGGTGAATCTATACCGGGAGCCAGCATTTCCATCAAAGGAACTACCATCGGCGTTACTTCCGATATTGATGGCAAATTTGCTATTGACGCGCCGGTCGGTTCCATTTTGATAGCCTCGTATGTAGGCTATGCCGCAAGGGAACTCAAACTCAGCGAGAACGCAAACTTACAGATTACCATGCAGGACGATCAAACTCAACTCAGCGAAGTGGTGGTAGTGGGATACGGCACCATGCGTAAAAGCGATGTAACAGGTTCGCTTGCAAATATCAAGGCTTCGGAATTGGCGCTTACTACTCCAACATTCGGTCAAGCTCTGGTTGGGAAAATCGCCGGAGTGCAAGTGTCGATGCCAAACGGCACGCCCGGAGCCGGTGTGAAAATTCGTGTGAGAGGCGTAGGCTCCTTATCTGCCGGATCTACACCTCTATATGTGGTCGATGGATACCCTGCCTCCGAAGATGTGTATATTAATTCCGAAGACGTCGAATCGATAGACGTATTGAAAGATGCTGCATCGGCGGCCATCTACGGCTCGCGTGGAGCTAATGGCGTGGTGTTGATTACCACCAAACGCGGCGCAAGCAATAAAACACGTATTGACTATGACTATCAATACGGTGTGGCGCAGTTGGAACGTAAAATCAAAATGATGAACGCCTGGCAATTTCGAGATCTGGTAATCGATGCTCGTAACAACACTTATCGCGACCAATTAGAAGCCAAAGGTATCACCTGGGATCCAAGTTTTGTGTATGATGACAATGCTGCTCGCCGAGCAAAAGGAGGTAATAATCAGACTGTCATTGATCCTATTTTCTTCGATTTCACTACCGGCAAGCCCGTCGAACCGGAACATAATACCGATTGGCAAGACGCCATTTACAATAACGCTGCTTTTCATCGACATAATGTAGCTATTTCGGGCGGAGGCGAAATATTGAAATATCGCATAAGCGCCGGTTATCTCGACCAGGATGGTATTATTTCTCCCTCATCACATAAGAGGATTAATCTCCGAGCTAATGTGGATGCTCAAGTTACCAAGCGTCTTAAAGCAAATTTTAATTATTCTTTTTCGGACGTAAAAGAACGGCTGATTCCCGATGAAGGTCGCTTTACGGCCACCGATGGAGTGATACAGTCGGCTCTGGTATCATATCCTCAATTTCCTGTGTATAATCCCGATGGTACTTATTCCGTAGGTAAGCAGATTGCAATGCAGGCCGACGCCTATGCTCAAGCGGAAAATCCCGTAGCTCTGGCGCACGAAATTGATATTAATCAAACAGAAAGCCGAATGAACTTCAA
>JAITGD010000017.1 GCA_031280885.1 Prevotellaceae bacterium
TCGAATTATTCGATTGGGGAGTTTGCCTCACCGGTCAGTCGGATGTGATTGGCGTTGGTTTCGACGGCAACGTCCGCTATCACAACACATACAAAGAACCGGGAGGCAGTTCAAGGAAACTTATGAAAGTAGGCGGAAAAGTGGCTGCTTTCGGATTAGGCGCTGCCTCAGCAGTTTCGCAGGCCGAGGTAATATGCTATGTAAGAGACGAAAACGGAAACTTGGTGGAAAACCGTAGTAAACTCTTAAGCGCAAAGGCACAACGTCAGGGCGAAATGGCAGGACAGGCAGCCGGCGCAATCTCAGGAACTTTGCTCTCGCGCGTTTCCGATCGTTTCAATGCGTTGAAACAAAACGCCGAATACGCTTTCGTTCTGTCTAAGGGCGACAATAGCCCGGTATTGGTAAAGGTCAAAAAATCAGATGGAACAGAAATCGACAAAATCGAAATCGACAGCAATAAACCGATTTACGAAGTAGATCCGGTAACGAACAACATCTTCTATGTCGTTAATAATGAACTAAGAATCTTTAGTAAAAAATAAGATTCAATTAAAGGGATTTAACTTCCTGAAGTGCAGAGTTTTCGCACATAGAAATACGGAAAAACACGGAGACAGAAACTCCGTGTTTTTTGTTGAAGAACCATCGAAGAAAAAAGTCTGAAACACTATTTTTTGAAGCAAATCGTCTCGTATGGTACGAAAAATCAATGTGCCGCGTCTGAGAATCACACAAAATTTCGGAGTCGCCGATATTTCTTTTTCTATTGATAATAAGAGCATACAGACAATTTGTCTTCGTCAATTTAAATGCCTTCGCATAGTTTGGCTGCACAAAAATTCCGACAAAGATCAAATATTATTATCTTTGTCGCTTTAAATGATTCAACAGGCAAACAGACATTCGAGATTGCGGAAATGACGGACACTAAGTTCATATATACAACACGGAGAAAAACAGGACTTTATATTTTTGTTCTGATGTATTTGTTCTTATCCGTCGTTGCGCCGACTTCGGGAAAGGCGCAGGATACCGACGAATCCAAACAGCCTTTGCCGAAAATCGATCTGTACGCAAACGACGACGTGGTGGTATATGACCCCGAAACCGACAGCTATCTCTACTTCAAAAAAGGTGAAGAAAAAGATGGCAAACCTTATAAAGTACTGTCGAAGAAGGAGTACGAGCAGGAAGCCATCAGAAAAAACATCGGAAAAACTTGGCGGACAAAACGAGAAGAAGCTATGGCGGAGGCCAATCGCTCGAAAGGCTTGATTCCTCAATTACGCACAAGAGTCAATAACGAAGTCTTCGGATCGGTATTCGGCGGAAACGATATTTCGGTCAATTTCAATGGAATGGTCGAGGTGCTTTTCGGAATAAAATCGACCAAGATAAATAATCCGCTCACGCCGCCGCAGTACAGACGCACTGTGGTTCCGAATTTTGAAACACGTTATCAGCTGAATCTCACGGGAAACATCGGCGAACGAATCAAAATGAACTTTACTTTTGATCCTCATTCGACCTTCGATTTTGAAACAAATCTGAGGCTTGGTTACGAGGGAACCGAAGATGATATTTTGCAGGTTGTGGAAATCGGAAACATCACTATGCCGCTGAACAGCACACTGATAACAGGAAGTCAAAGCCTGTTCGGAGGAAAAGTGGGACTGAAATTCGGACGATTCGACCTGACCTTAGTGGCTTCGCAACAGCGCGGACAGGCCAAAACGGTTGAGGTGAAAGGCGGCGCTCAATCGCATTTTTTTGATATTCAAGCCGATCAATACGAAGCTAATCGTCATTTTTTCCTTGCTCAATATTTTTATAATAATTACGAGAAATCGCTGGCACAGTTGCCTTTAATAGTTTCGGGCATACAGATAACTCGCCTCGAAGTGTGGATAACGAACAAGACGAATCGCACCGACAATGTGCGTAACATAATTGCTTTCATGGACTTGGCCGAGCCTGAGGCCTCAAGCATATACAACAGAATCCCCGCATTTGCCCCCACAGCAGGACAAAGAATGCCCTCGAACGGCGCCAACGGAGAATATCAGGCCATGAACGGCGGAATGTTCAATGTGCGAAATTTCGCCGAAATCAATCGTAATCTTCAACCACTTTCGGCGCAGGGATTTATGGCTGGACAGGATTATGAAAAACTCGAACGCGCAAGACAACTAAGTTCTTCTGAATATACTTACAATCAACAGCTTGGATACATATCGCTGAACAGCGCGCTGAACAGCGACGAGGTTCTGGCCGTAGCTTTCGAGTACACGCACAACGGACGCACGTACAAGGTCGGCGAACTTTCGACAGCCGGAACCACAGCTTCGGATAGTACACTGATACTCAAACTTTTGAAAGGAACAATCCTCACTCCAAAATTGCCAAGCTGGAAACTGATGATGAAAAACATCTACGGATTGAACGCCTTCAATCTCGATAGCAAAAACTTTGTGCTTGACGTGTTTTACGAAGATAGTCAGCTCGGAACGGCTGTTCCTTACATATCCGAAGGTCCAATAGCTAAACAGCCGCTTATCAGCGTTATAGGCCTCGACAAGGTGAATGCTCAACACGACCCTTATCCCGATGGTCTGTTCGATTATATTTCGGGCGTAACTGTCGAACCGTCAAGGGCAAGAATCATATTTCCCGTGCTGGAACCCTTTGGAAGGTATCTCGAGAAAAAATTCGCAGGCGATCCCGTAGCCTCAAAATATGTATATAAAGAACTGTACGACTCGACATTAACAAAGGCTCGCGAACATGCCGAGAAGAATAAATTCAGATTGCGAGGAAATTACGAAGCAAAATCGCAGGGCGAAATACAACTCGAGGCAATGAACGTCCCCGAAGGCTCGGTAACGGTTACGGCAGGCGGAGTAAAACTGACGGAAGGCGTAGATTATCAAGTGAATTACTTGGCCGGTACGGTAACAATTCTGAATCAAAGTTATCTGGAATCGGGTATGCCCATAAACATCTCGCTCGAAAATAGAGAAATGTATAACATGCAGACTAAAACCATGTTAGGTGCAAATCTGAATTATACATTCAGCGAGGATTTTCGGATAGGAGGAACTATTCTGCATTTGAACGAAAAACCAATGACTCAAAAAGTTGCATACGGCGAAGATCCCGTATCCAATACTATCTGGGGCTTGAATATGTCGTATCGAACAGAATCTAACGTACTTACAAACTTAGTCAATAAAATTCCCCTAATCGAAACCAAGGCCAAGTCGGGTTTCAATTTCGACGCCGAATTTGCTCATCTCATTTCCGGTTCGGCGCGCGGAATACGCGGCAAGGTTTTTATTGACGATTTCGATGGAGCAAAATCTTCGCTGGATTTGCGCAACTATCTGGCATGGACGCTGGCAAGTACTCCGCAGGGACAAAATGACTTATTTCCCGAAGGATCAAGAAGTAACGACCTGTCGCTGGGATACAATCGCGCAAAACTCGCGTGGAACTGGATCGACCCCGAATTAACGCGCAATTCCTCCTCAACGCCTGCGTATTACCGACAAAATCCGGGCAAATTTCAAGATAATATGTGGGTCTGCAATATCCCTGTAAAAGACATATATCCAAACAGACAGCTGCCCGAAGGAACTCCGCTCGAAATACAAACGCTGAACCTGAACTACTACCCGCGCGAACGCGGCCCGTATAACTACGACGCAGTGAACATCGATAGTAAAGGTTTTCTGCTGAATCCCGAAAAACGATGGGGCGGAATAATGCGTCCGATGCCGATTACTGACTTTGAAACAGCTAATTACGACTATATCGAATTTTGGTTGCTCGACCCCTTCATTTACAACGGAAGCTCGAAGGGCGGAGATTTATACATCAACATGGGAACTATTTCGGAGGATATTTTGCTCGATGGCTACAAGGCTTATGAACAGGGAATTCCATTTCCGTTAGACACAAGCAGGCTCATCAAAACCGCCTGGGGATATGTGCCGAAAGCTCCCGCCTTAGTAAATACTTTCGATAGCGACGAAAATTCGCGACGTAGTAAAGATGTGGGTTTCAACGGAATGAACAGCGAAATGGAAGCCTCTTTCTTTGCAAATTTTCTGCAAAATGTGATGGCGCTAATCACCGACCAAGCGGCACGCGACAAACTGCGATACGACCCGTCGAGCGACGATTTTGTTTTTTATCGCGATGGACGTTACGACCAGCAACAGGCCACAATACTTGAACGTTACAAGGATTTTAACAATCCCGAAGGAAACTCTTCCCAATCGGGTTCGGGCGACAACAGCAACGTTTACACCATAAACCCCGATATGGAGGACATCAACCGCGACAATACTATGGAGGAAAACGAGAGTTACTTCCAGTATCACATAAAGTTAACTCCTCAAATGAGAATCGGAGAACGATTTATTACCGACATCAAGGAGTACGACACAATCTTCGCAAATTCAGGCAATAAAGCTCGCGTACGCTGGTATCAATTCAAGGTGCCGCTTTCGGATTATCACAAAACTATAGGCCCGATAAGCGATTTTAAATCAATACGTTTCATGCGTATGTTCATGCGAAATTTCAGCGACACTACCATCCTTCGTTTTGCTTCGCTGGAACTTGCTCGTAATGAATGGCGTAAATTCGATTATTCGCTCATCCACGGACAGGAAGGACTTACTCAACCCGAAATGCCGGAGACAAATTTCGAGGTGTCGGTGGTGAATATCGAAGAAAATTCGCTGCGCACGCCCGTGAACTACGTGCTGCCGCCCGGAACCGACCGCGTTATCGATCCGGGAACAATTCAGGAACGAGAATTGAATGAACAAGCTCTGCAACTTGTAGTTAAAAACGTTCCCGACGGCGACGCACGTGCAGTGTACAAAACCCTCAAATACGATTTCAGGCAATACCGACGCTTGCAGATGGATATACACGCCGAAGCGCTGCCAAGCGATATGAGCCTGACGGACGACGATTTGTCGGTATTCATCCGCATGGGTAGCGACCTGAAAAACAATTATTACGAGTACGAAATTCCGCTGAAACTGACGGCGCCGGGATACTACGACGATAATCGACGCGAGCAGGTTTGGCGACCGGAAAATATGCTCGACATTGAACTTGCGGAATTTACCGATTTGAAAATATTCAGAAATACCAATTCGCGCGGCTCGGTGAACGCAATGTACGAGCAAAAATCGGGCAATCATATCTTGCGCGTAATGGGCAATCCGAACCTCGGCGAAGTGAAAGCCATAATGATAGGCGTGCGAAATCCTATCGTCAAAGAAAAAACGGGAGAACTTGGAGTGCCAAAATCGGGAACAGTGTGGGTCAATGAATTACGGCTGACAGACTTGGAAAATAAAGGCGGATGGGCTGCCTCGGCAAACATGGCTGTGCGCTTGGCCGATTTTGCCAGTGTTACGCTTTCGGGAGGAATAATGACCGCTGGATTCGGCGGGCTGGAACAAAGACAATCAGAACGCAGTCAGGAAGATATATATCGTTACGATTTGCTCAGCAATGTCGAACTCGGGAAATTTTTTCCGCAAAAGGCGGGAGTGCATATTCCGCTGTTTTTTGGTTATTCTGAACGCTTTGCGAATCCTCTTTACGACCCGCTTTCGTCGGATATAAAATACCGAGACGCCATGCGCGCCTTGACTTCCAGCGCTCAAAGAGATTCGCTACGCAATCTGGCGCAGGATTATACTCGTCGAAAATCGGTCAATATCACCAACATGCACATTTCGCCCGAAGGTTCCACTCCGGGGATACTGCGTATTTCCAATTTGTCGTTAAGTCTTTCATTCAACGAAACTTTCCAGCACAATGTCAATCTGGAACGCTATATGCACAAGGAATATCGCGGAGCATTGGCCTACGGATACAGCATCGAACCCAAATATATTGAGCCACTTAAGAAGATCGGCTTCTTGCAGTCGCCCTGGCTGGCGCTGGTGCGCGATTTTAATTTCAATCTTGTACCTAATCAATTCAATTTCAGTACCGATCTGTATCGCATGTACAGCGAGCGTCAAAATCGCAATATCGCATATCCCGAAGCCAAATTGCCCGGAAGCTTTGCGAAGGATTTTACATGGAATCGCAATTACAATCTGTCGTGGAATTTGGCGCGTAGCCTTACGCTAACATACTCAGCCACAAATATTGCCCGTATCGACGAACCGGAAGGAATGGTCGATAAACGCCGCGATCCTGCGGGCTACAAACATTGGCGCGATTCGGTTTGGAGCAATATTCTGAGCTTCGGACGAAACGTGCATTTCAGTCAAAACATGAATCTTAGCTGGCAAGTGCCTTTCAATAAGCTGAAAATCACCGATTGGATGTCGGGAAGCGCTCAATATCAAGGTCGTTACAATTGGGACGCTGCTCCGATAATGCGCGAAAATGAATACGGATACGTTTACGACCCGGGAAATACCATCGCAAATGGCAGAATATTAAACGGAAACCTTAATTTTACCTTTACAAATCTGTATAATAAATCGAAATGGCTGAAGGACGTCAATGAACAATTCGACAGAAAAAAACGAAACATTGAAACGGAGGAAGTAAAATTCGAGTCGAGACCGATGAATTTCAATGCAAAACGTCGTCGTACGATTAATCACGGCCTCAAAACCTCCAACATCAGCGTCAAAGTGGTGGATGAAAGCGGTAAAACGCTGAAAGCGAGAACAGAAAGCGCAGGAAATAATAATGTATATGTTACTTTGGACGAAACCGCCAAAAACGCTAAAGTGATGGTTACAGGCAAAGTAGCAAAAAAAGAAAGTGTGGGCAAAGTCGCCGCACGATTCGGCGCACGAATGTTGATGATGGTTCGCGACGGAAGCATAACTTACACCCAAGACGAATCGACCATCTTGCCCGGCTTCGTCGGCTCGCCGAAAATGCTGGGACTTAATAATTTATCGGGACATATCGCTCCCGGATGGGCCTTCGTATTCGGCGGACAGGCCACCGATTTTCTCGAAAGAGCCAGAGCATACGGATGGCTCACGAGCGACAGCACTTTGACAAATCCCTTTGTGATGCGAAAAACCAACACATTGTCTCTGCGACTTAACATAGAGCCTGTCAAAGACTTACAGATAGTCCTGACAGGAAGTCGCCGAAAAACAGACGACGTAACAAGATACGACATCACCACAGCACACGGATTGACGCAGGCAACCGGTAGTTTTGAAATCTCGACCATCACAATAGGTACGGCTTTTGAAATTTCAACTACGTCAGATGGTTATAAATCAACAGCTTTTGAGAATTTCAATAAATATCGCAAAAAAATTGCTTGGCGACAAGCCATCAAACGTCAAGAAGCTTCGGGAGGAATTTATAATCCGGGCAGCGGCGAATATCCTGTGGGATATGGCGGTATGTCTCAGGATGTTATCGTGCCTGCATTTCTGGCGGCTTATATGGGAATGTCGCCCGAAAGCGTCTCCTTAGGCAGTTTCCGAAACATCCCGCTGCCAAACTGGTCGCTTACATATCAAGGGTTTTCAAAATCCGATTTCTTCAAAAGACATTTTAATTCGGGACGTATCACACACAAATACACGTCGATATACTCTATCAACGCATACAATCGAAATTCGGAATACGACCCCGAATACAATGGCTACAGCTGGGTGCAAAATGAACTTGGCGACTTCATTACACAAAATAATCTCCTGAACTTGTCGATACGCGAAAGCTTCAACCCTCTGTTTGGCATCGACTTAGGCTGGAAAAACGATCTGAAAACGGCTTTTTCGGTAAACATGAACCGCACATTGGGTTTGAGCCTGGCTAACAATCAGATAATGGAACTGAAAAATATCATATACGCTTTTGAGTTGGGTTACTTTTTTCGCAAAGTGCCTTTGATATTCAAGTTCGGAGAAGACCGTCAAAAGAGAATCGAAACCGACCTCAAACTCACAGGAACACTGACAATTACAGACGAACGCACCTTCCTGCGCAACCTCGCGGAAACGGAACAGGAAACGCAGGTGTCGAGCGGAAACAAAATAACCGGCATGAAAATGATGGCCGACTACACGCTTTCACGCAACGTCATGCTTCGCGCTTTTTTTGAACACACTTTCAATCACCCGTATGTGTCGGCCATCTCGGTGTCGAACACAAACTTCGGATTCAGCTTGAGAGTATCGCTAACTCAATAAAACAGTGCGATTTAAGTATTAATTTATCCATAAAAAATGCAAAAACTTAGAACTGCTGTAATCGGTTACGGATTTATGGGCAAAACCCATGCAGCGAATATTTTCAACGGCTCCTGCATGGAGCTTAGCGCTATAGTTGATAAAAATCTGAATACTAAGGTTGAAGGCAATTTCGACACTTCCGCCATCGACGAAGCCAGCTTGTCTAAAATCAAGATTTACACTTCTTTTGACGATTGTCTGGCGCAGGAATCGCTCGACGCAGTTATAGTGTGCGTACACACGGCGGCGCATTTCGAGCTGGTACACAAGGCTATAGAACACAAATTGCATGTTTTTGTCGAAAAGCCTTTTGTGCTGAATCCTTCGGAAGGAGCTACGTTAATCGCTGAAGCCGAGCGTGCTGGCCTTACTCTTGCAGTAGGACATGTGGTGCGATTCATGCCGGCGTATCGGGAACTGAAACGAATTTTCGACTCGGAAATATACGGCGAGCTGAAATTCATATCGTTAAGTCGTTTTACAGGAGTGCCTGACTGGGGCGACTGGAAAATCCGTCGAAAAGAATTTGGCTCGTCGGGAGGAGCCTTGTTCGACCTTGTTATTCACGATATTGATTATCTGAACTATCTGCTCGGTCTTCCCGACCAAATCGAATGTACGTACTTTGGCGGAGAACTCAGTAGGCACGATTATATTTGCTCTTTTTGGAAATACAATCACCGCCAGATGAGAGTAAAAGTAGAAGGCGGCGATATTTTTCATGCAAAATTTCCCTTTGAAGCAGGTTTCAAAGCCTCGTTCGAGCGGGCTTCCGTGTCGTGGTCCTCGTCTTCGGGTCGAGAATTAATAGTTGCCGATGAGGAAAAAATCGAAATCATAAACCTCGACGAGGCCGGAATCGCTTATCGCGCCGAAATAGAATATTTTGCACAATGTGCTGCAAATCGGCTTTATCCATCGGAATGTAGCGCCGCGTCGGCTCTCGAAACAGTGAAACTCTGCGCAAGACTTGTCGGCGAATGAGCGAGGTCAGAAAATTAATAGCTGTCGTAAAATAGATTGAAAAAACATATTCAGCCACAAAATGTCGAAAGAAACCGATCATGACCTGGTAAACAAGGCCTTACAAGGACGTCAGAAGGCTTACTGCAAACTGATGTCCCGCTATAGAGACAATATATATTATTATATCCTGCGGATGGTAGGTAACGTAACCACAGCCAACGATTTAACTGCCGAAACTTTCGACAAGGCTTTTCGTAATCTGACAAACTACAACAATTGTTTCGCTTTCAGTACCTGGCTCTACAAAATCGCTCATAATGCTACTATTGATTTTCTCCGACAGCGCAAGAATCCAACTCTTTACATCACCTACGGCTCCGAAAAAGATTCGTCGGTAAACGAAAACACTCTGCAATCGGAAATCCTCGATCCCGAAGAAAATATGATAAGACAGCAGGAGGAAATGTTCATTACCAAGCAAATAGAAGGAATGTCGCCAAAATATCGCCAACTTATCGAACTGCGCTATGTGAAAGAATATGCCTACGAGGAAATTGCCGAAGAACTTGGAATACCGCTCGGTACAGTCAAAACACAACTCCACCGCGCCAAAAGTAAACTTGCCGATATACTGCTCTCAAATATCTCAAAAAAAGATCTGAAAATGAGGATATTTGATGGAGAATGAGGATATTTTGGACTTGGAACCAAGAGCCAAGATGGCAGGATTCAAGACTTTTGGACTTGGAGACAAGAGTCAAGATTGCAGGATTCAAGACTTTTTGGCCATACAAAATATTTTGTAACTTTGAAGCCGTAATTTAAAAGGTTCAAAAAGCTATGAGTAAGATATTTACTAAGAAAAAATTGCTATCGACAATTATTTCAGGTTTAATTACAGGAGTAGTTGTTGCGGGAATCAACTACTATTATAAATTTCCTGCCGATGATTGGTGGATACTATCTATAGAACTATTTATTTGCTCATTGATAGGCAGTTTGCTGTCCTTGCTGTGGAAAAAGATGAGAAAAGCTAAAGCGAATGGACAATAAACTATTATGTTAAAAATTCGAGTGAGGCCGTTCACTTTTGAGCGGCCTCTTTTTAGTGTCACGCTCCGAAATTTTGCCCATACAAAATATTTTATACCTTTGAAGCCGTAATTTAAAAGATTCAAAGCTATGAGTAAGATATTTACTAAGAAAAAGTTGCTATCGACAATTATTTCAGGTTTAATTACAGGAGTAGCTGTTGCGGGAATCAACTACTATTATAAACTTCCTGCCGATGATTGGCTGATGCTGGGCATAGAACTATTTATTTTCTCATTGATAGGCAGTTTGCTGTCCTGGCTATGGAAAAAGATGAGAAAAGCGAAAGAGAGTGAATTATAATCAGGAGTAGAGAATAAAAATTTAAAGAAAGACAGCGAAAAAATGAATTTTCAGGTTCAAAAAAGTTTGAAGTGCTATGAAAATATTTGCTGTGGAATCCCCTGACGGGGTTCTGTGTGTGCGTCGTGGCGAGATTTTCTATTGATATTGATGCCCTACGGGTGGGGTGTCAAAATGCGGGGTCAAAGGTTAAAAGATTCTTCCAGGTTTCAATCAGAATAAAAACCTTTATTTCCCAAGGTTCCCTTAGTAGAGATGCGATTAATCGCCTCTCTACATGATGACAAATGCCGTCCCGTTAGGGACGGAATGTTGGTAGAATGAAACGCCTCCATCCTCCTCTCGCCGTCCCGGTAGGGACGGAATGTGAAAGCAGAAAGCAGAAGGCAGAAAGCAGAAAGCAGAAGGCAGAAAGCAGAAAGCAGAAAGCAGAAAGCAGAAAGCAGAAAGCAGAAAGCAGAAGAGAACACGTTTTTTGCTTGACTGCGTAGCTCTCTTAATTCTTAATTCTTAATTCTTAATTCTTAACCCAACTTGCCTTCCTTAGGGACATATTTACCTCATATTCAGCCTGATGCTAATTTTTGATTTCAACTATGGGGTACTACGGCTTTTTTTCTCATTTTGGGGTTCGACTGTTTAAAATT